>JAUVUV010000068.1 GCA_030604975.1 Candidatus Glassiibacteriota bacterium
GTCAGTTGGCTGATAAAACCGTTATTGATCGGGCCGAAACCGTCCTCCGTGTACAGGCGCAGCGGTTCACCATGGCCGATTCCCGGGGGCAAGGCCTCCCGCGAAGCACAGCCTGCCAGGAGAAGAGTAAGAGTGAGTAAAGTAAACAGGGACATGAGTAACTCTCCATTTCAATCGAAAAAAATTCCCCGGAGCTCTGCTTCCGGGTAATCCCCAGGGGATCAATAGGTAATCCCCCTTACCAAAGGGGTATCATTATTCAGTCCCCCTTAAAAAAGGGGGAGACAGGGGGTTGTCTTGATCTGTTCGCCCTTGGGTAAGAGATAAGATGGATCAAATTTATCATTGTGATACTCCGCGGCTTGCCGCGGGCCAGTTCATTTTTCTGCCAGAATTATCGGAAAGTGATATTAAAAGTTATTCAAAAAGACAAATTTTACCAGACAAATGCAACAGAGAATATGTTAGCACGCTATTTAATCTTTGCATCCATAAACCGATTTGAGGCTGTCTCTAAAGTGAATTATGCAATAGTTTGCAACTAAAGGATATAACTGCGATACTTAAAGTGGCATGTCAAGCATCTTCGAATGATCTGACAAATAAAAAAAGGCCACATAGCGTGCGGCCTTCTTCTTTGGATATCGACCTCTATTGTTGCAATTAAAACAGTCCGTATATCTTGCCGCCCTTGTCCAGACCGATATTCTCTGCAGCCGGTTTTTTCGGCAGGCCCGGCATGGTCATTATATCTCCGGTGAAAACTACAAGAAACCCGGCACCTGCGCTGGGTCTCACCTCGCGCACCGTGATTTTGAATCCCCTGGGCCGTCCGAGAATAGCCTGGTTGTCTGTCAGCGAAAACTGGGTTTTGGCCATGCACACAGGAAGGTTTCCCATGCCGAATTTTTCGATACTCTGGATATTTCTCCTGGCTGCGGTTGTGTATTCCACCCCGTCTGCGCCATATATGCAGCAGGCGATTTTTTCGATCTTGCTTGTTACTGACTCTTCCACATCATAGAGGAACTTGAAATTCGAGTTGTGCTTCTCGATTATAGAACATACCTGATCCGCGAGTTCCAGGCCGCCCTCCCCGCCTTTTTCCCAGACCTCGGTTACTGTCGAGGGAATTTCCAGCTTTTCACAGTGGTCTTTTATCAGGTCGATTTCGGCCCGGGTGTCGGAGAGGAAATAGTTAATCGCCACCACTACCGGTACGCCGTGCATCTGGATGTTTTCGATGTGTTTATCCAGGTTCTCCAGGCCGGTGGCAAGGGCCTCGTGGTTCTCGCCGATGAGGTTTTCCATTTGCACGCCGCCCTGGAACTTAAGAGCTTGGGCACTGGTGACAAGCACCACACAGGCGGGCTCGAGATTGCCGTAACGGCACTTGATGTTGAAGAATTTTTCCGCTCCCAGGTCCGCACCGAAACCGGCCTCGGTAACAACGTAATCGGAGAGTTTCAGGGCCAGGCGTGTGGAGACCAGGCTATTGCAGCCGTGGGCGATATTGGCGAAAGGTCCGCCGTGCACCAGCGCAGGCCCGCCTTCGAGGGTCTGAACCAGGTTGGGTTTGAATGCCTCTCTAAGCAGCGCAGCCATTGCGCCCGGAGCATGGAGGTCTTTCGCAGGCACCGGTTCACGGTTGAAATTATAACCCACGATAATCCGGCCGAGACGATGTTCCAGATCCTTGAGACTGCTCGCCAGGCAGAGAATCGCCATCGCCTCCGAGGCCACGGTGATAATAAAGCGGTCTTCACGAGCTACGCCGTTCAGCGGCCCGCCTAGTCCAATCACGATCGCGCGCAGGCTCCGGTCGTTCATATCCACGGCCCTGGGCCAGATAATCCGCCGCGGATCGAGATTCAGCGGGTTGCCCTGGTGCACACTGTTGTCGACCATTGCGCTCAACAGGTTGTGAGCTGTGGTAATTGCATGCATATCGCCGGTGAAATGAAGGTTGATATCCTCCATCGGGATAACCTGGGAGTACCCGCCTCCTGCTGCTCCTCCTTTGATTCCCATGCAGGGGCCCAGCGAGGGTTCGCGAAGGCAGAGCATTGCGCTTTTACTCTGGCGCATAAGAGCCTGGGCCAGACCGACCGAGACAGTGGACTTGCCCACTCCGGCAGGCGTGGCACTGATCGCCGTGACCAGAATCAGGCGGCCTTTTTTACCAGCTTTTTCCTTCACATTCTCAAGAGAAATTTTGGCCTTGTAGTGGCCGTAAAGCTCAAGATCGCTTTCCCGCAGGCCCACCTGATTGGCGATTTCCACTATAGGCTTGATATCGGCATTCTGTGCGATTTCGATGTCACTGGGAATCTTTTTGATCGGCGCGGCAGACACTATTCCTCCAAGTGATATTTTTCCATTGAGAAACCTGGGACAGCATGTTTTGATAATTGTTGCTCAAGTTTATTCCACCTGCTTGAAGGATAAAAAGATAAAAGTCAATCTTCATGCTGTCTATAATAATGTGGCCTCCGAGCTGTAAGCGTATTTTGGAAATGGTTTAAATTACCTTAAGAATAAACAGTTTACGGTATTTCTTAGGGGGATAAAAAAATTGACCTGACAGGGCTATTTGTTTATTTTTCCACTTAATTTGACATTATGCCCGGATAAATTCCACATTGCAGTCGAGCTAAGGTATGGGAGGAAATTTGGCAGAACAGATGGCCAAGCAGTACGATCCATCGCAGGTTGAAAGCAGATGGTACAGGTTCTGGGAAGATAAAAAGTATTTTGAAGCGCGGGTTGACTCCGCGAATGAGTCTTTCACCATAGTCATTCCACCGCCGAACGTTACCGGCGTGCTCCACATGGGGCATGCCCTGAACAACACCATCCAGGATATCCTGATCCGCAGCAAGCGCATGCGGGGTTTCGAAACTCTTTGGGTGCCTGGGGTGGACCATGCGGCGATCGCCACTCAGAATGTGGTTGAGAAAAAACTCGCCGAAGAGGGCAAGAACCGCCACCAGATTGGCCGCAAGGCGCTGCTGAAAGAGATCTGGGCCTGGAAAGAGGATCGCGAAAAGACGATTATTACCCAGCTCAAACGGATCGGCTGCGCCTGCGACTGGAGCCGTTACTGTTTTACTATGGACGAAAGGCTGTCGCGCGCGGTACGCAAGGTTTTTGTCAAACTATACGATAAGGGCCTGATTTACCGGGGCAAATACATTATCAACTGGTGTCCACGGTGCCAGACCGCTCTAGCCGATGAGGAAGTCAACCACCTCGATACCAAGGGCAAGCTGTATCATATCCGTTATCCATTTACCGAGAATGACGGCTATATCACCGTGGCCACTACCAGGCCCGAAACCATGCTAGGGGACACTGCGGTTGCAGTCAACCCGGAGGATAAGCGCTATAAGCATCTCGTAGGGAAAACTCTCAGGCTGCCGCTGATCGGCCGCCTGCTTCCGATAATCGCCGATCGCCATGTGAACCCTGAATTCGGCACCGGGCTGGTCAAGGTGACCCCGGCGCACGATCCCTACGATTTCGAGATCGGCACTCGCCACAACCTGGAGCAGGTACAGGTAATGGCCGGTGACGGCACGATGAACGAGCAGGCCGGAGCTTTCAAGAGCTTGGACCGTTTCGAGTGCCGCAAGCAAGTAGTCGCGGAACTGGAAAAGCAGGGCCTGATGGAAAAGATCGAAAGCCATGACCACTCGGTGGGCCACTGTTACCGCTGCGACACGATGATCGAGCCGTACCTTTCCACCCAGTGGTTCGTGAAAATGAAACCCCTGGCCGAACCGGCGATTGAGGTAGTGAAAGATGGTCGTGTGATCTTTCACCCCGCACGCTGGAAAAAAATTTATTTCGACTGGCTGGAAAATATCCACGACTGGTGTATCAGCCGGCAGATCTGGTTCGGGCACCGGATTCCGGTCTGGTACTGCGACTCTTGCAGCGAGGTGATTGTCGCCGAACAAACCCCGCAACTCTGTCGCTCCTGTGGCAGCAAGAATCTCAGGCAGGACGAGGACGTGCTGGATACCTGGTTTTCAAGCCAGCTCTGGCCGTTCTCCACGCTCGGCTGGCCGGAACAGACCGCCGATCTGGCGCATTTTTACCCGACAAGCGTACTTTCCACCGCACCGGATATCATTTTCTTCTGGGTGGCTCGGATGATCATGGCCGGATGTGAATTCATGGGTGATGTGCCTTTCAGAGATGTTTGTCTGCATGGTACGGTGCGGGATGACACGGGCCGGGCGATGAGCAAATCGCGCGGCAACACGATTGATCCGCTGGAGGTGATCGAGGAATTCGGCGCGGATGCAATGCGTTTCACTCTGATCTCGATTACCGCCACAGGCACAGATGTTTATCTTTCCAGGGAAAAGTTCCATCTGGGGCGCAACTTCGCCAACAAGCTATGGAATGCCAGCCGGTTTATGCTGATGAATTTCCCGGATAATTTCCAGCCGCAGAAAATGTCCCAACCGCCTGCAATAGGAGAGGATGGCCTTGCCGAGCGCTGGATCCTGAGCAGGTTGCAGCAGACAGCAAAGGACACCACCGCGGCACTGGACTCGTTCCGGCTCAACGATTCGGCGGGTTCGATCTACAAGTTCATCTGGCACGACTTCTGCGACTGGTATATCGAATTGAGCAAGGACAAGCTCGCAAGTACCGGCCCAGAGGCCGAACGCACGGCCTGGGTCCTCTGGTACGTGCTCGAAGCGAGCCTTCGCCTTCTTCACCCGTTTATGCCCTTTATCACCGAGGAAATCTGGCAGCGCCTGCCGC
This sequence comes from Candidatus Glassiibacteriota bacterium, assembly GCA_030604975.1. Taxonomy (GTDB): domain Bacteria; phylum Gemmatimonadota; class Glassbacteria; order GWA2-58-10; family GWA2-58-10; genus JAUVUV01. The sequence continues at coordinate 4,783 of JAUVUV010000068.1, forward strand.
ATGAGGGCGAATCATTATTCCTTCGGCCCTGGGTCGAGCCGGACGAATCACAGACTGACAGAAAAGCCGAAAAGCAGATGGGTTTCCTCCAGGAGCTAATAATCGCGGTGCGCACGATCCGCAGCGAGATGAACGTTCCTCCAGCCAAGAAGGCGACCCTTGCGGTTATTCCCGCGGATGAAAATGTCAGGGGTATAATCGAACGATATGCGGATTTTATTCGTGTTCTGGCCAGAGTCGAGAGAATCGGTTTCACGAATCCCGAGGAAAAGCCTACGGCAAGCGGAGTCGCGGTTATCGGGAAAACAGAACTGTTCGTGCCGCTCAAGGGTTTGATCGATCTGGACAGGGAGCGGGAGAAACTCCGCAAGGAAGCCGAAAGGTTGCGAAAGATGGTGGAGGGAATCGAAAAGAAGCTGGCCAACGAAAACTTTCTCAGCCGCGCACCAGCGGAAGTTGTTGAAAGGGAGCGGCAAAAAAAGCAGTCCTGCCTGGAGACTCTGGACAGAGTGGAGAGCAACATGGCCCAGTTATCCGTGTAGGAAAAAACAGCGCCCGCAGGACAAGCGGTAAGCACAGCCCGTTTGCCCTACTGGCGGACAATGTTCGAGGTGATTATGAAAGAGATGTTTTTCGACCTGGCCAAATACAGGGTTCAACGCGCATTCGAAAACAAGACCGATGCCGAGATACTGCTCAAGAGCGATAATGTCGCTGAATCGGTAAACCGGATCTTCTTGGCCAATTTCTATGCGGTTAAATCGCTGCTGGCCACCAAGATGAAAGATTCAGTCAAGTACAAGAAAGTGCTGAATATTTTCCAAGAAAGTTTCGTTCAGTCCGGTGAGATACCCAAGGAGTTCGGACTGACAGTCGACCGCAGCTACCGCTCCCGCGGTGATAGTGAGCATTACGAACAACCTCAGGTTACCCGCAAGGATGCGGAATCCATGATCGAGGAAGCGGAACATTTTCTTTGTTTCGTGAGAGAGTATCTTCAGCAGCACATTCTGAGCAATTCACGCAAGCCTGAGGAACCAAAAGACGGGGAAAATGACAGCGGTGATAGAAACAAGAAAAACAGGAAGTAACCTCGGCTGAGTGCACCATTTATACTTAGCGACTTAAATAACTGCGAGTATTATAGAGTAAGAAGAATATGAATTTTCTGACTCCTGTCTCCTGTCTCCTGACTCCTGTCTCCTGTCTTCGCCAAAAATCTTTCTCTGCCGCCTGGCAAACTGTTCGCTTAAGGTGTCTATTCTCTTATCCCGTAAAAATCCCGGTTCTGTGAAAAAACCGCTTACTTAGGAAATATTCCGTACCTGTCGAAATAAAAGTTGCTCACATTTATATTTCCCGGAGGAAGCTTTTATTGACACGGTCGAGAGGATGTCCTAACTTGTTTAGGTTTATAATATTAGAAACTCCGGAGCTTAATACTTGAAATCGTGAAAAGTTCCCAGAATTCTCCGGTTTTGACTGCTTGGCAGCCCGGTTTTATTGTGGAGGGATAGTTGGCCTTCCAACTCGTGGACAAAGTTCGGCGCTATATTGTCGAGAAGTCACTGATTGAGGCGGGAGACAAAGTTCTGGCCGCGGTTTCGGCAGGGCTGGACTCGATGGTGATGCTCGAAATGCTTCACCGCCTCTCCGGAGTACTGGGGTTTGCACTGGCCGCGGCCCATTTTGATCACGGTCTGCGCGGGGAGCAAGGAGCGCAGGAGGGTGAACTGGTCAGGAGAAAGTGCGAGTCTCTGGCGATCCCGTTTGAATCCGGCTCGGCAGGTGGGAGCCTGCTGGAAGCGGCGCTTAAAGAAAACCTCCAGGAGGCGGCAAGAACCGCACGTTACGCATTTTTGCGCGACTGCGCCAGGAAAGCGGGGTGTAATCGAATTGCCACCGGCCACCACCGCGACGACCAGGCTGAAACCGTATTGATGCGCCTGATCAAGGGAAGCGGCCTGGCCGGTCTTGCAGGTATCCAGCCTTCCAGCGACTCCGGCAAGCTGATCCGGCCGCTTCTTACAACCAGCCGCGCAGAACTGGAAGAATTCGCCAGGGAAAATGAAATAGCCTGGGCCGAGGACCCGACTAACGCTACGGAAAAATACCTGCGCAACCGGCTGCGCCACAGGCTTATCCCTGAGATCGAAAAAAAATACGATCCGGATTTCAGCGAAAACCTGGTGAGGCTTGGAGAAGAGGCCGCACTTTTTCGCCGGTTTCTGGATGACAGGACCAAAGAGTTGATGGAAAAGGGGCTGGCAGTGGTTAATAAAGACGCTGTGGAGATTGATTGCCCTGGCACTGTCGATCAGCCCTTGCTTCTTCGGCGTAATCTGATCAGCCGCGCCGTGTTCGAATTAACCCACGGGGAGCTTATCCTTTCCGGGCGCCCGTTGAACGCCGTGGAACGTCTCGTTACCTGCGGACAGAGCGGAAGGCAAGTAGACCTGCCGCGAGGCCTGGCTGCGTACCGGGAGTTCGATTCGGTAAAGATAACAAGGAAAAAAATTTGGAGTACAAAAGCCGAGATGAATGTGGTAGAATTGAAAGAGGCGGGGATCAATGCTCTCCGGATCGGATCACTAAGTTGGGAGATTGAGCTCGGGATGGAAAAGCGCAAACAGGATGCTTCCATTGAACTCCCGGAGCAGGGAAGTGGTGCGGATTTCTACGAAGAACGGTTCGACAGGGATCGGGTCCGCTGGCCGCTGAGTGCCGGACCCTGGCGTGAGGGGGAACAGATCAGGCCGTTCGGGTTGGACGGCAGGAAGAAACTAAAGAAAGTATTCATCGAGAAGCGGATCCCCGGCAGTCAGAGACACGAGATGCCGGTGATTCGAGATGCAGGCAACGAAGTTCTCTGGATCTGCGGCGTTTGCCGATCGAACCTGGCGCCCCTGAGCAGGGATACAGTCAATGTACTTGTCATCAGAGCCCGGCAGCGGAAGTAAATGTGGTTTTAAGCCGACTCAGGTATCATTGACACCTAACTTATTAGAAATTATATTGTTGATATGCCTGCCCCTGAGCACCTCTGTGAGCATATTGCGTTGAGTGTTCATAAGATGGATTACATTTTTACTCAGTTCCGTTTAAAACCAGCAGCCTTGGAGTAAGCCGGTTTGAATTCCTGATAAAAGGAAAATGGAATGGCAAAAATTTTCGGTAATAAAAAAAAGAACAATAAAAGCTCCGGTCCGCGTAAAAGCAGCAAGGGAGTCCCGCCGGAAAAAGGGCCTAAATTTGGAAACCTTTCCAAGAACATTGCATTCTGGCTGCTGATCATCCTCCTGCCAATCACCGTGTTTAGTCTGTTTTCACCTCAAAAAGAGGCTGTCCTCAAGGTCAACTATTCACAATTCATTAAAGATGTGGACGAAGGCCGGGTGAGAAGTGTGACGATCATGGAGAAAAAGATTCTCGGGAAATACAAGTATGAGGCAGCTGGAGTGGTACGGAAGAGCGGATCAAATGCAGCAGCCGACTTTCAGAGTTTTGAGACATATATACCATTCGAGGATCCGGATCTGGTGAAAAAGCTCGATGAGGCGGGAGTGGACATAACCGGCAGGCCGCCCACTGTGAATTGGATGACAAGTCTGATGAGCTGGCTGCCGTGGGTGGTATTTATCGTTTTCTGGCTCTTTTTCCTGAGGCAGATTCAATCAGGCGGTGGCAAAGCATTTTCTTTCGGAAAGAGCAAGGCCAAGCTTCTTTCAGGGGACAAGCCGAAAGTGAGTTTCAAGGATGTAGCTGGGTGCGACGAGGCCAAGCACGAACTTGAGGAAATTATCGAGTTTCTCAAGGCGCCTCGCAAGTTCCAGAAACTCGGGGGGCGGCTACCCAAGGGAGCGCTGCTTCTCGGCGCTCCAGGAACCGGCAAGACCCTGTTGGCCCGTGCCGTAGCCGGTGAAGCGGACGTGCCGTTTTTCAGCATGAGCGGCTCGGACTTTGTCTATA
>JAUVUV010000527.1 GCA_030604975.1 Candidatus Glassiibacteriota bacterium
TCGGGTTGAGCTCGCGGATTATTTTCACCTGTCTCGTGACACAATCTCCCAGCAACTGTGACACAGTCATCCCGCGCCTCTTGCAGGTCTCGCAGGAGCCGCAGGTGCGAAGTTCATCCGCCATCAGGTAGTACTTGTTCGGATGAATGTACTCGTGTATCATCCGGGTCACCCTGCGCCAGATATCGTAAATCCTGGGCTCGGAGATACAGACCGGTGTCTGGCCCTGATAAATCGGATAATTGTTGTAAAAGCTCACTCTCAGCCTCTCGCCCTCCTTGATTCTTGCCCCGGGAAGGATTTCGATCGGGGGCGGCTCGTGGTCGAAAAGCAGGGTCATCACCGGATCGTAAACCGGCGCGTAATCCCGGCCCTCCTCGTAGATTATACCGCTTTTTTCGCCCCGGACAGTGAGCGGTGTGCCCTCTCTTCGCAGCACATTGACCAAACCTTCTTCCTCTATCTCGAAATCATCGATCCAGAACGTGCCGCTCTTGCTGGCAGGTGCGCCTACAGAAACCCTGACCTTATCGTATCCTATACTGTTGAACCCGATTACTGCCTTGACCCAGTCGCCGCTGGTGCCGGGCACAGGGGGGATATAAAACTGAAGGCGGCGGCCGTCGGTTCCCTGGACGATCATGGGAAAGACATCTCCCGAACTCTCTATTGCTTCTGTCTTTACCCAGCAGCTCAGTGTATAGCAGCGGTATGGGTGAACATCGATCTCCTGGCTCAGCAGGGCCGAGCCTTCCTCGTATTCTTTGGACAGCTCTACCCGAAGCGCACTGCTGCCCTGTTTGAATACCTTCCTGTCCACGATAATCTTCGCCCCGGGGTCTTCGGTTATACTGAAATTGGCAGGCCGCTCCCTGTCGGCTTCCTCGAAACCACCATTGAGTATATTCACCGGAGGATCGGCCACGAGGTCAGCCTTACCGTTTTTCACCACGAACAGCGCGTCTTTTATCGGCAGTCCCTCGATCAGGTTCTTGTCGTAAGACTGAAGGGGCGCATTGTAGCCCACGCCCATGAATGCCGGGATTAATTCCAGATTATTCTGCTGGCAGATGCGCTGAATTTCCTTGAGGTTCTTGAAGTTATAGGGGGCCTCCCGTGGAAGCCGGTCGAAAAAAGCATCCAGCACCAGGCCGTTGAGCCCGTGTTCCGAGGCGGCTTTCGCGAGCTTGCGGATCAGCTCCACCTGGTCGACATCCTCCAGCGGCTTGCCGTGCACATAGACAAAGCGGTAGGGATACTCTTTGGCCTGGCCGAAGGAAGAGGTGCTCAGAAGAGCAAAAACAAGTAAGGTAAAAAACAAACTTCGTTTCATCTCCGCTTCTCCTTTGGTTAAAGTTCATAGAGTTTGAAGAAAGAAGGAGAAATTGACGATTCCTTTTCCCTGTATTTTTTCAAGTATGAACAAACTCGGCAGTTAGCGTGCAGTTCCGGTCTGATACCAGCCGGACCCAGTGTGCGCTGAAACCCTGAGGAAATAAGTGATAGCGGTATTTTCCGGGACCCAGTCGAATCGATTCATATTTTTTCCACGTGCCGTCACCCAGGAAATCCACCTCGACCGTAATTTCCACCTCCGGCCCGCTTTCATGAACAAGCGGTGACCAGCCCGCAGGCAGCCAGTTTAAATGCGTTTCTGCGGGACAGATCCATGATCCATACTCCTTTCCAGAGTTCGAACTGCTCAGGTAAAGATCACGACTTGATCTCAACCCGGCTGAGCCTGTACCAGCCTTCCTGGCCAAGGCCTTTGATAGCGAGCTTTATCCCGGGCTTCAGGCTGTGGGGGTCCAGAAAAGCGATATAAATATCGTAGCTTCCGGAGGCCA
>JAUVUV010000158.1 GCA_030604975.1 Candidatus Glassiibacteriota bacterium
AATAAACCTGCAAGGCACGGATCGCTATTTAATCATTCCAGTTATCACTATCCGCCTTTGATTGGTTTGATAACATAACTCAACCGGTAAGGACATACGATCATGTTAAAAAACTTGCTTGCCGTTTTAATAGGCCTGGTCGCTACCGTTTCATCCGTTGGAGCGGTAAAACTGACAGTTGAGGAAAGAAGCGGGATTGCGCGGGTAAGCGAGCCTGTGACCTGCGGTGTGCCTTTTGCCGAAAGTGCTGTTTATTCGGCAGACAGTCTCGTTCTGCTGAGAGGCATCTCGCCTGTGCCAGTTGAAATCCGTGAGGTCAGCCGCTGGCCGGATGGCTCTTTGCGCTGGGTTCACCTGGATTTTCAGGCCAGTGTTGAGCCATGGGAAAAAGTCCGCTTTTCTCTGGAAAAAGGTCCCGCTCAGCCTTTAGCTTCCAGTCTCGAGGTAAAGCGTACTGCGCGAGGCTTCACAGTCGAAACCGGAAAGATACAGGTCGAGGTAAGAAAGCGCGCTTTCAATGTATTCAACCGCGTCCTGCTTGCCGGGGAAAACGGAGATTATGTGCAGGAGCTTGTTGCTCCGCACAATCGCGGACTGGCCGCCTGGGCTGGTGGGGGGGAGTATCTTTCCGCCAATGACCAGGCCTCGACACTCCGGGTTGAAAGCTCAGGCCCCATGCGAGTTGTGCTGCGGGCGCAAGGAGCGTTGAAAAACAGCTCGGGGAACAAGCTTTTTCATTATATCTGCCGGCTATATTTCTACAACGGCTCTCCAGTTGTCCGCCTTGCCCTGACTGTGGAAAACAGGGACCCGGTAATCGAAAACAAGGTCGCTCTTCAGGGACTTCACGTGGAAATTCCCACAACAATGGTGGAAAGCGGCACGGTTTTTCATATTGGCGGCCGGGAAAAGCACCTGGAGGGCAGGTTTACCGGTTACGGTTCCAATGCTTTCATTCTGGCGCCATCGTCAGAGCGCTACACTTACGGTGGAGTGGTGAAAGGTTGGACCGGCGGCAATGCCAAGGCCGAAAGCTCGGACCGGCTGGGCTGGATTGGCATTGCAAGCTCTCGCGGCGCAGTGGCGGTTGGCTTGCGCGACTTCTGGCAGATGCATCCTTCAAGCCTGGAAGCAGCCTCGGATCAGGGCCTGCTGCTGGTCGGCCTTTTCCCCTTACGACTCGACAGGTCGACTGATATCTATTCCGGAGTGTCTCGTACCCACTACCTGCGCTTTGCCTTCACCGGCCAAAACGACCCCGATTTAATGTGCTCGATGACCAGAGCCTGCCAGAAACCTCTTGCCGCTGAGGCCTCACCGGCCTATTACTGCCGTGAAAGTAGAGCCTTCGGCAAACTGGTAGAGCGAGAATTGCCTCTGTTCCCGGCAGAGCACCAGGCACTGGTTACCATGGCACAGATAGAAATGGACAGGGGGCTGGCCAATATGCTCTCGCTAGTGGAATCCCGCACTAAAAACGGCGTGACAGTGGAGGGCTACGGCTATCTGGACTGGGGAGATGGAATGCATCATATCTGGGTGGCTGGAGTGAAAGACCCGCATAACATCTCCTGGAATGGTCATTACTACGATCTTCCTCATACCTGCTGCCTGGAATACGTGAGGACAGGCAAATGGCGGTACTACGACTTTTTCCTCAGCCGCGCCCAGCATTTGATGGACGTCCATATCGCGCATTTCGAACCAGGTAACAAGCTTAACGGTGCCAACCGCTACTGCCCGCCCACCGACCATGTGAGAATCGATCCCAGAAGGCGGGGAGATTTCACCTCAGCCAGGGTTTACGTATCAAACTCGACCAATCACCACAAGACCCAGGGGCTTTTCGACCGTTTTTATCTCACCGGCGATGAACGGGCGCTCGAGGTGGCCCTGAAGGCGGTGGAATTCGCCAATTCTTTCGGGGCCTACCGGGATTTCAAACAGCCGCGCGGAGCTGGTTTCCAGGTCCTATCCCTGCTCGAGGCCTACCGTTACAGCGGTGAAAATAGATACCTGGAAACCGCAAAAATGACATTCGAGGCCTGGTGGGAGCATTTCAGCACCACGGAGACCAAATTCACCAGGGGCTATTTCATGATCGGATACCTGCTGGAGGCTTTCGTGGACTACTACGAGATCACCGGGGACAGCCGGGCTGTGGAATTCATCCGCCAGGCCGTGGACTGGATGAGCGCAAACCGCCCGAACGACTTATTTCCCAACATGACACTGAGTATCGCCTTTCTGGCACACCAGACCGGAGAGTCCGAATATATCGAACTGGCGAAAAAACACATTTCCCGCTGGCATGGTGTCTGGGAAAACGCTTTCAAGGATTTCGGCCTTCACGGCAGGGGCATTGCCAGGGCGCTCTACTATTTTTCCGATCAGTCCAGAGGAAGCGATTGAACAGAATTCCGATATGTTATCTTTTTTACGTGTATTAAAATTAAGACTCGATAAAAGTTTTGAGAACAACTACAGCAGATCCAAATTCCGGAAATCTCGCTGAATGAATGAGAGACTGTTATGAGAAACAGGCTGCTGCAGGCAGGTGTTTTGTTATTTTCACTGGCATCGGTTTTACATGCCATAGAGCTCACAGTGGCCGAACGCAGCGGAATCGACCGGATAAACGAGCCGGTCACCTGCGGCGTTCCCCTGCCCGAGGGCTGGGCCAACTCGGCAGATGAGCTTGTACTCCGGACGAACGGAGAAGCAATCCCCTGCGAATTCAGGGAAGTCGCACACTGGCCAGACGGCTCTCTTCGCTGGGTGCATCTCGATTTCCAGGCATCCGTGGAGGCCAGTGCAAGGCTCAACCTCTCCCTGGATAAGGGAACTCAGGCACAATTTGATTCCAGGCTCGAGGTGGTTGAAGAACAGGGCAAGATAACAGTATCTACCGGTAAAATCAAGGCCGAGGTTCTTGCATCTGGATTTAACGTGTTCAACAGTGTCTGGCTCGATACCGGTTCGGATGGGAATTACGACAAACAGCTGGTGAGCACCCACGACAGGGGCCTGGTCATGTGGGCAGACGGCCAGGAGTACCTGAGTTCATCTGGCCAGAATACAGAATTAACTGTGGAAAACCAGGGAACCATGCGGGTAGTTCTCAAAGCAGAGGGTGATCTCAAGAGCACCACCGGCGCAACCGGATTCCATTTCATCTGCCGCCTGTACTTTTTCAATAACTCCCCCCTTGTTCGCCTGGCTTATACTTTCGAAAACCGCGGCCCTTACCTGGAAGGCCGCGAGGACAAGGTAACCCTGGAAGGCTTGCATGTGGAGCTGCCCACAGCAGATTCACATTCCGAGTTCTTACTCGGACTGCCTGATCAGGACCTGAGAGCGACTTTCTCTGAAGAATGAAGCAATCAAATCTATCTGGGCACCAGCGCTACGAATGAGTTGATCTACTCCCACGGAGCGAGTCAGGACATTGTAGGCAATCCCAAAGCGCTGAAAACAGACCGCATCGGCTGGATCGGGATGGATCTTGTTGAAGGCGGTCAGGCAAAAGCACTGGTTGGCGTCGGCATGAAAGATTTCTGGCAGATGCATCCAAGCACGCTGGAGGTGGATGCCGAAACCGGATTGATTACCGCCGGGCTTATCCCGCATAGACTTGACACTCCCATCGATATTTACTCCGGAGTAGCCCGCACACATTATCTGCGTTTCGTCTTTCTGCACGAGGAGGAGGCCTTAAACCTGGGAAAGATGCTCTCTGCCTGCCAGAGACCCCTGCTGGCAACCGCCGAGTCTGAATATTACTGCAGGGAAAGCATGGCCTTCGGCAGGATAATGGAACGAAATCTCGCACTCTATCCGCCTGAGCACCTGGAGGAGGTCCAGCGCGTTGAGAGAGAGCTCGATCTGGGCCTGGAGGATCAGCTGCGCAAGCTCGACAGCCGCAACAAAAACAGTGTAACCTGGGAAAGCTACGGTTATCTGAACTGGGGTGACGGCATGCATTATGCCTGGGAACCCGGGGTGCACGTGGCGCGGAATATCGCCTGGAACCACCACTACTACGACCTTCCGCACATGTGCTGTGTCGAGTTCGTGCGCACGGGAGACTACCGCTGGCTGGATTATTTTCTCTCCCGCGCCCACCACCTGATGGACGTACACATGGTCCATTTCGGACACGGCAGATACCTGGACGGCGCAAACCGCTACTGCCCGCCAACTGACCACGTGCGCAGGGACCCTGATGATAGCGATTAAAATACTGCTCCGGTTTACGTTTCACCTTACACCAACCACCACAAGACTCAGGGGCTGTTCGAACGCTGGTATTTCACCGGGGATGAACGCAGTCTGGACTGCGCTCTCAGGGGAGTGGAATTCGCCAGATCTTTTGGCGGGTATCCTGATTACAAGCAGCCGCGGGGAGCTGCTTTCCAGGTCCTGACCCTGCTTGCCGCTTACCAGTGCACCGGCGACGATAAATACCTCCTGACTGCAAAAACCACTTTCGACACCTGGTACAGCTATTTCCGCAGCACGAGCATCAAGTTCACACAGGGATATTTCATGGTGGGATTTCTGCTCGAGGCTTTTATCGACTATTATGAAATCAGCGGCGAAAGCAATGTCGTAGATTTTGTCAAGCAGGCAGTGGACTGGATGCGCGCCAACAGGCCAGAAGAAAAATATTCGAACATGGCGCACGGTATCGGTTTCCTGGCCGCACAACTCGACGATCCCTCATACGCAGCTTTGCAGAAAGAGTATCTTGCAAGCTGGAAAGGCACCTGGAGCAACGCCTACAAGGATTTCGGCCTGCACGGCAGAAGTCTCGCCCTGGCGCTGTATTACCTTTCTTATGAAGGACAGGGTTACGAACTGCGGATGACAGGAGATTACGACGGCGATGAAGTCCTGACAATAAGCGACGTGATCGCACTGCTGCTCAAAGGGATGCAGGATGACTCAGACCCGGAGATAGATTTCAACCGGGACGGCAGGTATTCTATCTTGGATGCAATCGCCCTGCTCTTATATATCCGCGAGCACGGCGGAGGACCCTCGCTGGCCGCGGCAGGAAAGGATCTGCTAGCCGAATTTCATCTTAGCCCAGCCGACAGGGCCAACCTGTTGGAAAAGCTGAACAGGCTGGATCTTACTGCAAGCGAATGGGAAAGGGTCAATGCTCTCCTGGGCCGGACAGAGCTTCCCAGGGCAGTTACTTTGGCCCAGAACCGCCCGAACCCGTTTAACCCCACCACGACTATCAGCTACGGCATCCCCCAGGGACAGGCTCTGGAAGTGAAGCTGGTTGTGTACAACCTGAGAGGAATGATGGTAAAAGTGCTCGTGGAAAAGGTCAAAGAGCCGGGATATTACAGTGTGTTCTGGGACGGCACTGATAACCAGGGGAAAGCGGTAGGGTCGGGGGTGTATTTTTACCGCCTCACCGCAGGCGACTTTTCCAGCGTACGCAAAATGGTTCTAATGAAATAAATCGTGGTTCCTCATTTCTATCCGGGAGCAAATGACAAGTGAAAAAGTTTCTGGGCTTTCAGAAATTATTTTTCCTGCTCGCTTTTTTTTCCTTTTTCTGTTTCAGCTTTTCGTTCTGTGTCGAGGTATTTGAGGAACACCCGCGCCTGTTTTTCCGGGACAGCGCCTGGGGCGAGCGGTCGATCACCACGGAACAACTACGGCAGCGGGCCAACGACCCGCGCTATGCAGCCTACGTGAACAGGCTCACCTACAGCTCCTGCAACGTGGCTCTCAAAGCGATTCTATTCAATGACAGCCAGGCGGCCCAGGAATGCATTTCCATGATGGA
>JAUVUV010000319.1 GCA_030604975.1 Candidatus Glassiibacteriota bacterium
ATAAATCGATAAGTCTTTAACCCTGGACGCCGTAGGGGCACGGCGCGCCGTGCCCCTACACAAGCTATCGTTTGTTCAACAGTTTCAATTCAACCCGGACATTGTTTCGTTTTTCTACAAAAGAAAATCGATGAAATTTCAACACTCTTCTAGTAATCAACAATTTAGAGAATCGGCAAAAGAATTTATAAATAATCCGGGTTAGTTGCTGGCGCGATATGATCGCGCCCTCCAGCCGCTCAGGAGAAAATCTCGAATTCGCAATTTATCACAGATTGCTTTCTTTTGCTCACTTATGCCTCCCGGACAGCTCTCTTTAAATCCTTTCTTCCACTGCCAATTGAAGTTTGCTTTTGATTTGCTTGTTACCCAGCCGAGCACTTAAGGTTGCTCCACGAATGGATGCCCCTTATTTTAGATAAAATTTCTTGCCCGGATAATTAGACAGGCTGGTTGAATGGCGGAAAATATTGCAAAAAAGCCTGATGGCGGCCAAGCGAGTGCGAAACTGCTGCAAATGAAGGGGATCGGCAAAAGTTTTTCCGGGGTGCGGGTCCTGACAGATGTGTGCTTGGATCTGAATGCAGGAGAGGTGCATATCCTGGCCGGGGAGAACGGTGCAGGCAAAAGCACCCTGATCAAGATTCTGGCCGGAGTTTACGACGATTACGAAGGCGAGATCAGGCTGGGTGGTAAGCCCGTGCGTTTCAGATCCCCTCAGGAGGCCCACCGGCACGGGATTTCAGTGATTTACCAGGAAATATCGCTGGTTGGAAGCCTGAGCGTGGCGGAGAATATCTTTCTCGGCAGGGAGGCCACACGCAAAGCAGGCTGGCTGAATACCGCAGGCCAAAGGGAACAGGCCCGCAGGCTTCTGGCTGAACTCGGCCTCCAGATCGATATTTCCCAACCCGTAGAGCAGTTCCCGGTTTCGATTCAGCAGATGGTCGAGATCGCCAAGGCGCTCTCCTACGACTCCCGGGTGATCGTGATGGACGAGCCGACAAGCACGCTCACTGAGCCGGAGGTGGAAAAACTGTTCTCGATTATCGGGGTGCTTAAAGCACGCGGCTGCGGAATAATCTACATCTCGCACAAGATGGAGGAAATCTACCGTATTGCGGACAGGATCACCGTGCTGCGGGACAGCTGCTACGTGGACACCGCCCGGGCCTCTGAGCTTGCCCGGGATCAGCTTATCCGCTGGATGGTGGGCCGCGAGATAAGCCAGCAGTTCCCGGAACGCTCGACCAGGGCAGGTCCGGAATTGCTGGAAGTAAAAAATTTCTCTCTTCTGGACGAGAACGACCCCTCGCGGTTTGTTATCAGAGAGGTTTCTTTCAAAGTACATGAGGGAGAGATCGTGGCCCTGGCTGGTTTGCAGGGATCAGGAAACAGCGAGCTTCTGCACGGGCTTTTCGGCGCTTACGGCAGCCTGGCGCTTGGTGAAATCAGCCTGGAACGCGAACCTTTCGCCATCCGCTCGCCGGGAGACTCCATCCGAAAAGGTCTGGCACTGTTGACCAACGACCGCAAGGCCAACGGCTACGTTCCCGAGATGAGCGTGACACATAATATTACCCTGGCGGCCCTGGAAAGATTTTCACCCGGCGGCTGGTTGAATCCGGCGCAGGAGGCGCTTTCCAGCCGTAACAGGGCTGGCTCTCTCCGGCTGAAAGCCGCCTCTCTCGACCAGGAAGTGAGCACGCTTTCAGGCGGCAACCAGCAGAAAGTTGTTCTTGCCAAGTGGCTTGAGACCGGCCCCAGGGTGCTGTTCCTGGATGAACCCACACGCGGGGTGGATGTCGGGGTGAAACACGAGATATACGAGCTGATGAACCGCTGGACGGAGCAAGGCTGCGCTATTCTGCTGATCACCTCCGAAATGCCGGAACTGCTCGCCATGGCCGACCGGATTCTCGTGATGTACAGGGGCCGGGTGACTGCGGAATTTACCCGCGAGGATGCTACCCAGGAAAAAATTCTTAAAGCGGCAATGGGCGAATAAGGAGAAGCTTGAATGATAGAGTCGACCGATACCGTATCCGGCAGGCTGTACGCGTTTTTACGTTCCCCAGGCGCCCGAGCGCTGGCCTCCCTGGCAGTGATTTTCCTTCTGGGGATGATTTTCAATGCCGACGGAGCCTTTTTCAAGTGGGGCACCCATCGCGATATGCTGCGCCAGGTCTCTGTTTACGGAATCCTCGCCTGCGGCATGACCCTGGTAATTATCACCTCTGGTATCGACCTCTCGGTAGGGAGCCTTCTCGGCTTTACCGCGGTTCTTTTTTCCCTGTTAAGTATCCACTGGGGCTGGTCGCCCTGGTTAGCCATCCCGGCCACATTCGTTGCGGGAGCAGCCTGCGGTGTGGTTTCCGGGGCGTTGATCGCCCGCTTTAAAATCCAGCCTTTTATTGCCACCCTGGCAATGATGGTGTTTGCCCGCGGCATGGCGAAATTCGTCTCAGGCGGCCAGAAAATATCCACTGCAGTCCAGCAGGCAGACGGCAGCTACCAGTACGTGGAGGTTCCACCTGTTTTCGATTTTATCAATTCCACGATCCTGGGCGATAATCTGACTGTAGTGACCCTCCTTTTTTTCCTTTGCGTGATTGTCTCTTTTATCATTCTGGCCAAACTGCGCTGGGGCCGCTACCTTTATGCAATCGGAGGCAACGAGGAGGCCTCCAGACTGTCCGGTGTGCCGGTAGCGGCTGTTAAGGTTTTCGCCTACGGTATGTGCGGGCTTTTCTGCGCTCTGGCCGGAATCTGCCAGGCAACTCAGGAACTTCAGGGCGACCCGGAAGCCGGCATGGCGTACGAATTGAGCGCTATCGCGATCGTGGTGATCGGCGGCACCAGCCTTCGAGGGGGAAGAGGCGGAATCTGGCTCACCCTTCTCGGCACGGTGATTATCGGCTACCTCGAAAAAGTGCTCAGTATCAACGCTGTTGGCGAGGAAAGCCGCCTGATGTTGACAGGAGTGATTATTATCCTCGCCGTCCTGTTTCAGAAACGTCGCACTTGAGGCGCAACCCGGTGGGAGTATCCAGATCATGAGCAAAGAAAAACTTTTTGCAGTTGCAGCGCTGGTTCTGCTCGCTCCTGTTTTCTTTTCCTGCTCGAAAAAGAAAACAGATCAGGGTCGGGAAAATGCGGAAGGAGCAAAATGGGTTATCGGGATGAGCCAGTGCAACCTGGGCGAGCCCTGGCGAGTGCAGATGAACGCCGATATCGAGAAAGCCGCCGAGCAGTATAACGAGATCGAGGTTATTTTCAAAGACGCCCAGAACGATAATCTCCGCCAGCGCTCACACGTGGAGGAGTTTATCAGCAGCGAAGTCGACCTGTTGATTATCTCCCCCAAGGAAGCAGCACCGCTCACCCCGCCGGTCAGGGAGGCTTACCGCAAGGGGATTCCGGTGATCGTGCTCGACCGCCGGGTGCTCGGCGAGGACTACACCTGCTTTATCGGTGCGGACAACAAGAAGATCGGCAGGGCCGCCGGAGGCTGGATTGTCCAACGGCTAGGCGGCAAAGGCAGGGTTGTAGAGCTCAAGGGCCTGATGACCTCCACGCCGGGTCAGGACCGACACTCGGGATTCCGGGAGGGTATAAAAAGCTCCCAGCTGGAGGTGATTTTCGAGGCAGACATGAAATGGCTTGAACCCAATGCGCGCCGGGAGATGGAGTCCGCCCTGGCCCGCTTCGACCAGATAGACCTGGTATATGCGCACAACGATCCGGGCGCACACGGAGCCTGGCTGGCTGGCAAAGCCGCCGGACGGGAGAAGGACATTGTTTTTGTGGGCATTGACGGTCTCCCGCACGAGGGACAGGTTTACGTGCGCCAGGGAATTTTAGAGGCG
>JAUVUV010000489.1 GCA_030604975.1 Candidatus Glassiibacteriota bacterium
ATGCGATCGAGGTGCTTAGCGAGGCCGCAGCCAAGGCCCCTCCTTCAACCGGTCTAAAAACCTCCCTGGCAGAGTTTCTGGCTCTCCGGGGAGACCTCGCTGGCGCCGAGCGGGCAATACAGGAGGCCCGTGCCGCTGGTGAGAACCCTGCCAGGCTGGTTCCCTTTGAGGCGGATCTGCTGTTTGCCCGCGGCAACTGGCAAAAGGCGGCTTTGCTTTACGAATCAGCTGGGGTGGAGACATTGTCGAGGGCAAGGAAAGAAAGACTTGCCGCAGGATATTTCAGATCGGGTGATCATCGGAAGGCTCTTGCGATTTTCCGCCAGCTGGCTGCCGAAGCTGGTCAGCCGGAAGCCTCCGCGCATAATAACATCGGGGTGGCGCTCGAAGCGATGGACAGCCTGGAGGCGGCGGAAAATGAATATCTGCGTGCTGTGAAGCTTGAGCCGGATTACGCAGACGCATGGTTTAACCTGGGCAATCTCGCGCAGAAAAAGGGTAAGCTGAATAAAGCGGTTGAATATTACTCCCGGACGAGAGAAATTGAAGGATCAAGCCTTGATGTGGAAAATGCAATCGCTGCGGTGTTGATGGAGCTGGGACGCTATAACGAGGCGTTCCAGGCCTTTATTAATATTATTCAGATTGATTCCACTGCCGGGGCAGCCTATATCGGAGCTGGTGATGCCGCCTGGGAGTTGGGGAAAATACATACTGCTGAAAAATATTACCGGAACTACCTTGACCGTTTCAGCCGCGATGAAGCACCAGCCCGCCTTCTCAAGCGAATTTCAGAAAAAACAATCTCCGGCTTAAAAAATTAAAGCCGCCCGGTAAAGAATCCGATAAATTGATCAGGTGCACTGTCGGCAAATTGATTCGTGCAGGCAGAGCATTGTGGACCTTTTCTTCGGGCCCTTATTTTCTCTCCTGGATACCTGCTGACTGTAAGTCAGAGGCCACGCCGCATTATAATTGTTTCATTGATCAAGGATGATTTTCAAGAGAAAAGGACTTCTCATGGAAACCACGCTCATCATTGCTGCTTTGGTGGGGTGTTTGCCCTCCGTAATTTATTTAGCTTTCCATGTTTTCAATAGGATCAGGTGGCGAATGCGCCGAGTTTTGCCTTACGAGGGTGCAACTCAGATGATACTTGTAGCCGTCGCAATTTTTTGTTGCGGGTGTAGCCTTTTTCTCCTCTTCTGGAATTTTGCTGCACCACCGCCCTACTATCACCTTGAAAAATCTTTGATTATCGCTTTTCTTTTCCTGTTGATGGGGATTTTTTGTTTTCAGGTACTGCAGTTCATACGATGGCAGAACCGCCAGCAGGGGCCGGCAATCCGAGTATCCGCTCGCCCGGGGAGAGAAGCAATCGAAAACGAGTTGCGCGCCCATACGTGGTCTCAAACAGCAAGACCTGACAACCCGCCCGTTGGGTACCCCAAGACACATGGGCTCGTTCATAATACTTGGAGAAGGTGATATTAGAGGTAAGGCATCTTGTTTGTCGACAATTGGATTTATTACATTATTATTATGATTCCAATCAGCATACCGCGATAAAGAGGGAGCGAACAATTGGCCCAGGAACAGATGGAACAGTATCTCGCCGGCTTATCCCAGGGTGAGCCAGAGCAGGATTTCCCCAGCGAACCCTCATTCCAAGAGCTTCTCGAAGCCAGAGAAGAAGGGTTCGAGTGGATAATTACCCCGGAACAGTTCGTCGATTTCTGGATCGCCGCTATCTTTCTTCTGGTGGGCACCTGGCAGATCATCACCATGCTTTTCCTTGTTATCGGATAATTTTTTATTGAGACAGGGATAGGAAGAAAGGCGCGTTCGAGCCTGGAAGGAGGAAGGAAACTGTCAAGCCTGTAGCTTCGGGTAACCTGCTGTATCTCACCTTTCCTTTTTTCCTAAATTCTTTCAGCATTATTCGCCGGAATGGAAACCGCCGAGCGTCTGAGTCGGGATGTTAATCCATAGATTTAAGTTCCAGGAAATTTTCCTGTCAGATCATAAACACTCAAAACGAATTGATGAGCTTTTCTCAACTCTACAAGCTCCTGAAAGCTCTTGGCCGGTGGTCTCATTCTTTCTCCTGACTCCTGTCTCCTCAAACACGATTGTCTATCAATATGTATTAAAACTGAAATTGTAGTTATGCGCTATAATTTATGACGCTATGTATAATTATCCTTCTTTACTTCCCCCGGAGGTTCTATTTTACCCGCCTTTTTCAGAAATTCTCCGCTCTAGAGCCTAGTTCGATCTAGCAATCTCGAATCCTGATTTTTAACTCTTTTTTTGACTGTCCGTTCAAGACAGACTTCAGTGACCTGATCTGGCTTTTGGGGTGAATAGTATATAATAAAAACATTCAGTTTTTCCGGCGTGCCGGGAGACTTATTGGCAGCTTGGGAATTGTTATCTTTGTATGAAGCTATTGAGTTG
>JAUVUV010000213.1 GCA_030604975.1 Candidatus Glassiibacteriota bacterium
GCTGCTATCTCCCGCCGCTCAGGCGCCTGGGCCGGGATGTGCTGTTGATTGCCGAAAAATATATCGCTGAGTTCAACCAGCAATTTAACAAGCAGATCTCAGGTTTGAGTTCCGAAGCTGAAAGAAAACTTCGTGCCCATAACTGGCCGGGCAATGTGCGCGAGCTGCGCAACGTAATTGAGCGCGCCATGCTATTTGCCACTGGCCCTCGGCTTGAAGCCAGTGACATTCAGCTTACCACTGCCGGTGGAAGCGACGGTCAACTGGACGCCAGCTACAGGATCCCCCCTGAGGGCCTCAACTGGGAGGAGTATGAGAAAAATATCCTCACCCAAGCACTCGAACGCTGCGGAAATAACCAGACAGCCGCGGCAAAGCTTCTTTCAATGTCTCGCGACACTTTTGTCTATCGCTTGAAAAAGTACGGTGTCATTTAACGCTTCCTTTCCAGTTGTTCCACCTATCTTCCAGCCGGTTCTCTCTAGTCACCCAGAGTAGTCTGAAGGGAGGTCTGTCACGGCATTAGGTCAGTGATTGATTTGTTTTATACCTTTTTCGAGTCCTGACAGATATGAAACCGGCTTATGAGACTTGATTTATTCGTTAAGCTGGAGTAAAATTGTGGGGAATTCGGGGGAAATTTTTATGACAAAGGATAGCTTGCAAAAAACTGTAGAGAACCTGAAACAAGAAATTCAGGTGTTCAAACATCAGACCGATTTTTTTTCCAACCTGATCGATATGAGTGTCATTCTCACCTCCACATTCGATCTGGATGTACTGATCCGACGGGTGCTCGAGTTCAGCCAGCGGGTGATGTTTTCAGAGGCGAGCAGTGTAATGCTCTATAATGAGGAAAGCAGGCTTCTCGAATGCCGTAGGGCGCTGGGCAAAGCAGGCAAGAAGCTCGAACGGAGTTTCACTCTCGAACTTGGAAAGGGTATTGCCGGCTGGGTGGCGCAAAGCCAAAAATCTGTTGTGGTTCCTGATGTTACCAAGGATAAAAGATTTTACTCCGGTGTTGACAAGAAAACCGGATTCGTGACCAAGTCGATTCTCTGTGCTCCGCTGGTCGTCCAGAACAAAATGCTGGGAGTGGTCGAGGTAATCAACCGCAAGGATGGAAAAAAATTTACCGAGGAAGATCTCAGGCTTTTCGAAACTTTCTGCCGGGGGGTTGCGGTCTCGGTGCAGAATGCACAGATGCACCAGCGGCTGCTGAAAAACCAGAAAGTCGAGCA
Source organism: Candidatus Glassiibacteriota bacterium (assembly GCA_030604975.1). Lineage (GTDB taxonomy): Bacteria > Gemmatimonadota > Glassbacteria > GWA2-58-10 > GWA2-58-10 > JAUVUV01. The sequence continues at coordinate 1,242 of JAUVUV010000213.1, forward strand.
GCAACTGGAAATGGCCTCGGCTATTCAGCAGGGATTTCTTCCGCGAAGCTTTTCTCAGAAGGAAGACGATAAATACGAAATAGCAGCGATAAATCTCCCGGCGAGCATGGTAGGCGGTGACCTTTACGACTGTGTCGAACTTCGGCCAGGCCTTCTCGGACTGACAATCGGAGATGTATCTGGCAAGGGAATGCCGGCTGCACTTTACATGGCCCGCCTGATCAGTGATTTTCGCTTCCAGGCTCACCAGGCCGAAAACCCTGGCCAGACAATGATGATCCTGAACCAGATGCTTACCGAGAGAAGCCAGCGTGGCATGTTCGTCACCATGATCTATCTCACTCTCGATACGCATCACGGTGAACTGAGATATGTCAACAGCGGGCATATCCCACCGATTCTATATCACCGCTCGACAAACGAGCTGGTCAGACTTGACGGTGGCAGGGGAATTCCTCTGGGTATAAAACACCAGGTTGAATTTGAGGAAGCAAGCCTCTATTTAAGGCGAGGCGATACTCTCGTGTTTTTCTCCGATGGAATTCTTGACGCCAAGAACCGTAAAGGTGAAAGGTTTACCGTGGAAAAAATGGAGGAGATTATTCACGGTTCATGGCTTACTCCTGGAGATCTGGTCACGCAGCTCGTGGAGGCAGTGACCAGGCATGCCGGCGAGGAAAGCCAGTTTGATGATATTACGATCATGGTTCTTACCTGGCGCTCAAAATGAAAGAAAGTTTCGACATCAAGGTCCCAAGCAACCCCAGAATGATGCAGCTTGTGCGTAAGACAATCGCCCAGGCCTGTGAAATGGTGGGTTTTTCAGAGCGCGAGGTTCATGCGGTCACCCTTGCGGTGGATGAAGGCTGCACGAACATCATACGCCACTGCTACCAAGGCTCGGAAACCGGACATATTGTAATCCGTGTTCGGCTATATGATGATAAAATCGAGATTATTCTCAGGGATTTTGGTGATGAAATAGACGTGGAGAAACTTCGGAAATGTGTGAAGAAGATGAAACGGAAACTGAAACGGTCAGGCTCGGTGCGCCCCGGCGGACTGGGAGTAATGTTGATCCACTCGATTATGGACAAGGTGCATTACAAAACAAGCCAGGATTCAGGCACGGTTTTGCGGCTTGTGAAATACCTTTCAGATGCCAGGGAGAAAGAAATTGCAAGTAATAGTACAGCATGACAAGAACACTGCTGTAATTTCTATATCCGGCGATGTTGACCTTTATTCCAGCCCCGAGATGCGCAAGGCTATTACACAGTTGAGCAAGAAAAAGGTGCCCCTTATTGTTGTCAACCTCAAGGATGTCGATTATATGGATTCAAGCGGGGTCGCCACCCTGGTCGAAGGCCTTCAGCTCACCGGAAAATACAAGGGCTGTTTCCGTATTGCATGCCTCAAACCGACGGTATGGGAAGTTTTCGAGCTGGCAAGGCTGGACCGTGTATTTGAAATTTACGAAACCGAAGAAAAAGCGCTAAAAGTTTCCCCACTCTAGCCTATCGCAGTCCGGGCTGGGAAAAACAAATCATTTTTTCCTTTGAATAACCCTCTCCTTCAGCAGCGCTCGGCGCAAAGGCAGGGGATTCCACGCTATGACAGAAAGTTCATCAGACAGACAGGGTGTGATGGAGCTGTTTTTCGGCTCGATCGGTCGTAGGGCCCTGGATTTTCTTGAACGGATCTATTTTCTTTACCGCCTGATCGTGGACAGCCTTTATTGGACGTTCGTGGCTCCAGTGGTGGGCAAAGGCCTTCGTGTCGGCAGTACTTTCGACGAGATGGTCAAGGTGGGAGTCAGCGCTGTGCCGATCGTGGTGCTGATCTCCCTTTCCATCGGGATGATCCTTGCCATGCAGAGCGCATACCAGCTCGAGCAGTTCGGGGCGACCATTTTCACCGCAGACCTTGTGGCCGTGGCCCAGACCCGTGAACTCGGGCCTTTGATGACTGCGATAATTGTCGCCGGGCGTTCGGGTTCCGGCATAGCAGCCGAGATCGGCACGATGAAAGTGAGCGAGGAGATCGATGCGCTCCAGTCGATGGGTTTCCATCCAATCAAGTTCCTGGTAGTGCCCAAGCTGATTGCTCTGGCCGTGATGGTTCCCTGCCTTACGATTATTGCAGACTTTGTCGGTATCGGAGGCGGGGTTGTGATAGCGGTTTTCAGCCTCGATTTGGGATTTACCCGCTATATAACCCGAACGATCTTCGCCCTGGTTTTCAAGGACATTGTAGCCGGGCTGATAAAAAGTTTCGTCTTCGCTTTTCTGGTGGGGATTATAGGCTGTTATATGGGATTCAAGGTCGAGGGCGGCGCTGAGGGCGTGGGGCGCAACACCACTCAGAGTGTGGTGGTTTCGATATTTCTGATCATTCTGGCGGATGCCTTTTTCACAGCCATTTTCTACTACATCTGGTAAGCCGGCAATGGATTCAGCCAAAAGAGAAGATTATATTATACGGGTTGAGGACCTGGTTGTCGCTTTCGATAGCAGGGTAGTTCTCAACGGTGTGAGCCTCAATGTCCGCAGGGGAGAGACCATGGTAATCCTGGGGGGAAGCGGTTGTGGAAAAAGCACCCTGCTGCGCCACATTATCGGTCTGAGAAGGCCTGAGTCAGGCAAGATTATTATCAAGGGGCGGGATATCACCCAGCTTGATAATGAGGAGCTGTCCAAACTCCTGCGCAAGGTAGGTGTGGTCTTCCAGAGTTCGGCGCTGTTTAACTCGATCTCGGTCGGTGACAATGTGGCTTTGCCCCTGCGCGAGCATACGAAACTCGAGGAGTCCACGATCCAGATCATGACCAAGATCAAGCTGGACATGGTAGGTCTTGCCGGCTATGAAAGTTTTATGCCGAGCGAGTTGAGCGGCGGGATGAAAAAACGCGCGGCATTCGCCCGGGCGATCTCCATGGATCCGGAGATACTTTTCTGCGATGAACCCTCAGCCGGCCAGGATCCGATTATCGCCGCAGGACTCGACCAGTTGATTCTCAAGCTGAAAAAAGCCTTGAAAATGACAATTGTCGTTGTTACCCACGAGATGGCCTCTATGTATACTATTGCCGACAGGGTTATCATGCTCCGCGGCGGCAAGGTGATTTTCCGCGGCACACAGAAAGAATTCAAAGCCTCGGACCACCCGCGGGTGAAACAATTTATCGACCGCCGGCCCGAGGAGTACAGTGAAGAGGAAATCGGCCGCTACGCGCGCGCCCTGACCTCCAATTCGTTTTGATCCGGCGGTGTAACTTTTTCGTGGATGAATGATAAATGCATAGAAAATCTCGCTACCGTGCCTCAGAGATCAAGGCAGGAATCTGGATTTTTCTCGCCCTGATCATTTTTACCACTTTCATAGTCGCTGTTACTGGTTCAAAGTTCTGGAAAGAGATGGATTACTACCGGGTCCGGCTCAATTATGTCGGAGGGCTCGAGATCGGTTCCCCGGTGAGGATGGGAGGTGTCCTGGTGGGGACGGTTAACAACCTGGAATTTCTCTTGGAGGAGGAAAATTTTATCGAGCTGACTCTTGAGGTCAATAAAGGCTTGCAGATCAAGGAGAATACCACCGCTTACCTGAGCTTTATCTCCATCACCAGCGAGCAGC
>JAUVUV010000418.1 GCA_030604975.1 Candidatus Glassiibacteriota bacterium
CCTGCGTTCCGAATAGAGCTTCCAAATTTCAGTGGAATAAGACAGTACATTGAAATATCGATATATGATAAAAGTGTCCTGAAAAATGGTTTATGAATTAAGAGATGTTCTTAATTCAGGCAGTTGCAGAGAGGTAATGCATAAGAGATTAATGGAAGGAATATCTTCATTTTTTTTGAAGTATTCAGTTTCTCTGTTGCGGCCGCAGGCCGCCTGGTCAGGGCCGCATGTTCGAGAGACTCCGTAGGAGCGTGTAAAGACCTGGTAATTTCCATCCCTGGCAGAGCGAAGCAACAACGGTGGGCATGCCATTGATTCGGCTTGCCTGGCTCAAGCCGAATCAGGCGACCTCAAAAGGAGCGCCTTTTTACCTTGAAAACAACATAGGATATAAAAGCTGTATTGGAAGTCGAGTTTGCGGCCCGAAAAAACTTTTGGTTACTTTTGGTTACAAAAGTAACATGAAAAAATAATCTTTTTCTTTCTGCCTGTTAGTTAACCGGACAGTACTAATTTTAGATATTCAAATGAGGACCGGGTTATGCTTTACTTGGACCGAAAGAAATTTGATGATGTGGATTTTGACATGCCGGTCGAGGTGGCAGGCGTCCGATTCCGCAATCCGTTTTTCGTTTCCAGTGGACCCACCACCTCGATGCTCCAGCAGCTGATCAGAGCCGCCGAGTGCGGGTTTGCCGGAGCAAGCTGCAAGCTTACTTTCGACCCGCCGCCGTATATTAACCGCAGGCCCCGCTATGGCTGGGATGAGAAACAGCACTTGCTGTATTTTTCGGCTGAGAAGAGAATAATCCTCGATGAGGCCTGTCGCCTGATCGAAGCCATGCGCAAGCAGAACGACAGTTTCGTGCTGTTCTCGAATTTCACCTATTCAGAGCCAGGATTGGAAGGCTGGGTCAACATGGCCAAAAAGTTCGAAGAGGCTGGAGCCCATATCAATGAACTCAACATGTGCTGCCCCAATATGTCGTTCAATGTGGAGCTGGCAAAGGACAAGTCGGCCGAAAAACACCAGACCGGCGCGAGCCTGGGTCAGCAGGAAGAGGCGATTCAAGCGATTATCCGGGCGATCAAGGAGGAAACCACCATTCCGATCTGCGTGAAAATCACGCCCGAGGGCGGCCGCCAGCATAATGTCGCCCAAGCCTGTTTGGACGCCGGGGCGGATATGGTCTGCGGTGTGGCCAACCGGCTGGCCCTGCCCGCGATCCGGATCGATGAACCCGGCAAGAGCACGATCAACCTTCAGGAAGAACAGAGCATGTACTGCATGAACAGCTACTGGATCAAGCCCCTGGCCCTGCGCGACGTTTACATGATGCGCAAGACCTGCGGACCGGATGCAAAAATCCTCGGCACAGGCGGTGTAACCACCTGGAATGACGGCGTGGAGATGATAATGACCGGGGCCGATCTGGTGGGTATCTGCTCGGCTACGATCATTTACGGATTCGGTTTCTTCCCGGAATTTTTCCGCGGATTTCGCAAGTATGTCGAGGAGCGGGGTTACAAAAATCCTCTGGAGATGCGGGACAAGGTTGTCGAGTCGGTAAAGTCCGCTCCGGAGCTGACCCTCTGGGAGGGTTATGTCAAGCAGAAAGACCCGAACCTGGTGGCTCCCTGCGATTATGCCTGCCCGAACCACGTGCCGGCAATGGCCTATGTGCGTCTGGCGGCCCAGGGCAAATTCGAGGAAGCCTACCAGCAGATTACCAGCAAGAATCCGCTTCAGCATACATGCGGCTATATCTGCAACTACCCCTGTGAGGACTCCTGCACACGCGGGCTGAAAGATGAGCCGATCCGCATCCGGGCGATCAAGCGTTTCGTGATGGACAAAGCTGAGAAAGAGGGTTGGATGCCGAATATCGAACAGGCCCAGCCCAACGGTATCAAAGTGGTTGTAATCGGCTCTGGTCCCGCGGGTATCAGTGCCGCCCACACCCTTGCCAGGGCGGGGTATGAGGTGACTGTTTTCGAGCGGGAATATAAAGGCGGGGGCATGCTTCGCTACGGTATCCCTGAGTTCCGCCTGCCAAGAAAGCTGATTGACAGGGAATTCGAGTGGCTGGATAAGCTCGGAGTGAAATTGGTCTATAACAAGGCATTGGGAGTTGATTTCACTCTCGATGACCTTCGCAGTCAGGGTTTCAAGGCGATCTGTATCACAGTCGGCACTCAGAAAGGCCAGTACCTGGGTATCCCCGGAGAGGATGCGCAAGGCTATTTCACCGCGATGGATTTCATCCGCGCCCACGCTGTCGGAAAAGATCTTCCTCTGGGCAAAAGCGTGGCGATTATCGGCGGGGGGTTCACTGCAGTGGATGCGGCACGTATCGCCGCACGCAAGGGCGTGAAGAATGTCTATATCTGCTACCGCCGCACCAGGGACGAAATGCCGGCAGTTCCAGAGGAGGTTTATCAGGCCGAGGAAGAGGGCGTGCGGGTGATGTACCTGGTTAGCCCGCTGGAGATTATCAAAACCGAGGACGGAAAAATCTCCGGCCTGCGCCTTCAGAGCAATGTCCTGGGGATGGATACCGGAGACGGCCGCCGCAGGCCGGAGGGTGTCCAGGGCGCAGAGTTCGTGCTGGATTGCGACACAGTGATTTCGGCAGTCAGCCAGGAACTCGATGAAACTGCTGCCGGCCTGGGACTTGAGATGACCCGCTGGGGCACTTTGGCTTACGATGAATCCACCGGGCGCACCTCGGTGGATGATATTTTCGTGGCCGGGGATGCCTCGCTCGGGCCGTCAACTGTTATCAAGTCCGTTGCCGAGGGCAAACGCGCAGCTGTCTCTATCGACCGCAAGCTTGCCAGAGAATCGGCAGTGCTCGAGTACGACCCTGTGCTTACTCCGGTCGACCCGAAGGACGTGATAAACCGCAGCATGGATGTTCCCCTGGCCGACAGAGCGGCTCTCAAAATTACTTCTGCTGAAATACGCAAGACCAATTACGAGTTGTATGAACAGGTGATGACAGAGGAGGAAGCAGTCCAGGA
>JAUVUV010000337.1 GCA_030604975.1 Candidatus Glassiibacteriota bacterium
ATTGGTCTTAGTATCTTGTTTTTGGCCTACTATCTCTTCACTTTGTTTTTAATGGCAGTTTTTTCAAAAAACTCGGTTAAATAACCGGCCAAAACCTCTTAACAAAAGCTTATCGCTGGATTAGGGTATTAAACATTGTTTCAACAGCAAAATTGCCTCTTTGATAGAATACTTTCCTTTTGCCAACATTTGGAAATCATTATTGACCTCCCAGTGTTAATGGGTTATCAATAATAGATATAATTCTGGCCGGTATTAAGCCAGATGAAACACAAGTATTCCTGGAAGAAAGCATTCGGGCGGACTGTTTTTCTCCGGCTGCCCGGTTTCTTGCTTGGCAGAACCAGGCAACGAGGCGAATATGATATCCGGTATCCAGTCCAGCGCTTTAGCAGGGCGCTGTGGGCAAGGCTTGGTAGCAGTCTGTTTTCTGGCCTTCCCGCTTGTCTCTCTCCAGGCCTGGGACCGCGGTACAGTGGCTTACGAGGGAGTCTACAGCGCGGTTATCGAGCCGGTTATGCCGGAACAGAAAACTCACTTGATCGGACGAACGCCCGGCGGCCCCATGCTCAGGCTTTCGATCAAAAGTTCTCTCAGCAATGCTGTTAACGGGGCTTTTTTGTATGCTGGAATAACCGATTTTACCGGCAGGGGGATGGAGGATTTCACACAGAATACAGACCTTCGCCCAGGAGAGGAAAAATTTGTAGAGTTCAAGGCAAAAGCTTTGACAGACAGGCCCGGATTTTATGATGTCCGGGTTCTTCTTTTCGACCATGGCCGTGAGCTCGCAAAAAAGGAGTTCTCTTTCGGCTATGACGTGGAAAACCTGCCGGTCAGGGTTTACCGCCCCAATGATTTTAATCAGTTCTGGAAAGCGACCCTGGATAGTCTCGCCGAGGTCGCTCTCTCCCCGACAGTGCAGAAAGACACCTTGCTTTCAAGTGATATGTTCGATGTCCTCCGTGTTAGTTTTGTAAGCCTTCACAACGTGCGCGTGCACGGCTGGTATACCGTGCCCCGCTGGAAACCGGGACCGCATGCCGCCCTTGCTATCTATCCCGGGTACAGTTCGGGCCGCATTTCACCTGCAACAGCGCTCTGTCGTGAAGGATACGCCACCCTGGCAATCCAGGTCAGGGGCTACGGGGTCGACCAGGAATCCTACCCGGAGGACAACCGAAGATACATGACAATCGGCGTGGAGAGCCCTGAGACCTATGTTTACCGTGAAATTATCTGTCACTGCCTGCGGGCTGTAGATTTTCTCACCGCCAGGCCCGAGGTCGATCCTGAGAAAATCGGCGCGGTTGGGGGAAGCCAGGGCGGAGGCCTCTCGCTTCTGGTTGCAGGGCTTGACCGAAGGCTCAGGATGGCAGCGGCCAACGTACCGTTTCTCACCGACTTCCCCCGTTCGATGACCATGACCGGTAACCCGTATCGGGAACTGGTGCGCTATATTGAAAGCCGCCCGGAAAGCCGTGAGCGGGTGATGCACACCTTGAGCTATTTTGACGTGCTGAACCTCGCTGAAAAGATAACCGCACCGGCGATTATTTCAATCGGCCTGTTCGACAGAACCTGCCCTGCCCCTGCGATCTATGGGCTGTACCTCAAACTGGCATCTTCGGACAAAAGAGTGGAAATTTATCCCTATCTTGACCACCACGAGGTCAATAAAGAGTTCGGTCCTGTCCAGAGCAGGTGGATAAAAAACCATCTCCCGCCCGTGGGAAGAGGAAACTGAATCCAGACCGAATTGGGCGAATCTTCATCCAGGAGCAAAATTGATGGATCAGATCCTACATTATGAGTTTCTCGGCCAGGAGGCTTACCGCTTCGGCGTTGCATTTCTGATTATCCTGGCCTCGCTGGTCTTGCGGAAAATCTTCGACAAGCTGATTTCGAAAAAACTTCACCAGTGGTCAGCGAAAACCCATTTCCTCTACGATGACATCCTTATTTCCGCTCTCAGCCCACCGGTAAGCGCGCTTATTTTCAGTATGGGTATTTTCTTTGCCCTGTTCGTCTTTGAACTGCCTCGCGAGCCTTACGATTGGCCGAGGCTGATCACCCATGCCTACCGCGTGACCCTTTCCCTTATCGCGATGTGGGCGGCTTATCGTCTCTGCGACCTGATAACGGAAATATCGAAGAATTTTCTATCCAAACAGGATGCCGATCTGGCCGACCATTTCACCCCCCTGGTTCGCCAGTCTCTGCGGATTACCGTGCTGCTGATTGGCGGCATCCTGATCGTGCAGAATCTCGGTTACTCAGTGACCAGTCTGGTCGCCGGCCTGGGAATCGGTGGTCTGGCTATTGCGCTGGCGGCCCAGGACACTGTGGCCAACCTTCTCGGTACGGTGGTAATGTTCACGGACAAGCCGTTCAAGATCGGGGACTGGGTCAGGTTCGGTGAGGTGGACGGCTTTGTCGAGCAGTTCGGCTTCCGTTCGGTGAAAGTTCGCACATGGGCCAACACCCTGCTTTACATTCCCAACAAAATGATCACCAGCGACGTAATCGAGAACTGTTCCAGCATGAGAAAACGCCGGGTTAAAATGACTATCGGCATCCAGTACAACAGCCCACCCGACAAGGTACGTGAGCTGGTGCGCCGGATCGAGGAGATGCTGAAAAGCGATCCAGATGTCAACCAGGAATACATGCTGGTGCGATTTACTGATTTCGGACCGAGTTCGCTCGATATTTTCATATACTATTTCACAAATAGCACGGCCTGGGCGGAATACCTCGACGTTCGCCAGAGAATCAACCTTCAGATGATGAACCTGGTCCACGAACTGGGTTTGAGTTTTGCCTTTCCCAGTCGTACCTTGTATTTCGGCAACGCCCTGGCCGTGGAGAACCGAAAGGCAGATCGTCCCGGTGGTCATCCGCTTGAGGAAGCATGACCAGGCTTTTTCTTCTTTAAAAAGCTGCACGACCAATGCGAATACTCACACTCGACTGCGGCACATCGCGTATCAAGGCCGGAGTTTTCGATATATCGACAGACCAGCCGGTCAAAGGGACGCTGCATTCAGCAGTTAAGGCTCCGGTGCGCCTGTGGATCGAGAAAACCGATGGCCAGGCCACTGAGGGCACTCTGGCCTTGCATGATCACAGCCACCTTGATGTGGACATGTATATCAAGCGGGTGATGACGCTTTTGAGCCGGGTCACAGAAGAACTGAAAGAGGACGGCCTTAGTGTTGACGCCCTCTGCCCCGCATTCTGCTGTCCTGCGCTTGTTGCGCTCGATGAACACCTTCGGCCTATGTACCCCGCCCTGAGCCACCTTCACCGGGCATGTCAGCCCCAGGCCGAGGAACTGGCGAACACAATCGGCAGAGAGCGCTGGCTGCGCACAGCCGGCAACCTCCCGTTTCCAGGAGGTATTTCAGCCAGTTCCCTCCACTGGCTGACCGCCAGGCATCCGCACGTGGTAGCCAATGCGGCCCACTGGGTTCATCTTCACTCCCTGCTACTCTACGAGCTTACAGGCAAGCTGGTTACAGACCCGACCCAGGCGGCATATACCGGAGCCTACGACGTTTTGAACGCTGGAGGGTGGCTCGATGACGAGTGGCTGAAACTGATCGGCCTGCGGCGAGAGCAGCTTGCTGAAATCGTGCCTTCTGCCTGTTATCGAGGCAGAAG
>JAUVUV010000476.1 GCA_030604975.1 Candidatus Glassiibacteriota bacterium
GGGAAATCCTCGGACAAATAAGTATGGTGGAAGAGGAAAATTAAAATGGCAGGCGGAACCAATGAGAGCTCCTGATAATAAAAAATTTCATTTACCGTTATGGTGTGAAATGCTACAGCTGATAATCCTGGCCATCAATTACTGTTTTATTTTTTTAGGCTGGATAAGCGTAAAGCTTTTAAAGAATGAATCTCCTCGTTGAAAAAAAGGAGCATAATTGAATTTCAGAGTTTCAGAAAACGGCAAAGTTTTCGCGCCTTGCACAGGCTGCGGCCAGGAAGTCGAGCTTAAAGAATTTCCTGTCGGTGAGGCTACTTGCCAGAACGACAATTGCAAATCGACGTTCCCGTATAGCGTTCCCCCTGGAATTGGGCCTGAGAAATTGAAGAATAATTCTGCAAAAAAGAAACCCCACCCAGCCTGGACGAAAGAGGATGATGATCTTTTAATCGCGGCGATCAATCGCGGGGGAATGAAAGAAGCTATAAAAGTCTTCGATCATAAATTTTGCCCGGCCACTATCTATAATCGGGCAGACCGCTTAGGGATCAAATTCGAGAACGCTAATATCAAATGGTCAGCCAAAGAGTTCCAGGTCCTGCGCAAGCTTTATCCAAAAGGCGGCAGCGCAATGGTTTTTAAGGCCCTTGGCGGCAAATATCCGCAACGCTCGATTCGATGGAAGGCCTCGAAGAGCGGCATATCAATGCATAATCGCAACTTCTGGACTGAGGAAGAAGACGAACTGCTGCGCAAAACTTATCCCCAGGGTGGAGCCAGATCCGCTTTCCAGGTTCTCGGTAAAAGGCATACGAAAGGCGGTATTTTTAGTCGCGCACAGCGCCTTGGCTTAAAATCCGGATTTCATAAAAGCCGTCCAAAAACTCAAGAAACCGATTTTACAATCCGAATCAAGCCCGGCCAGAAAATCACTCTCCATATTGAAATCGTCCCGGAGGTTGTATGAATACACCCGATTATCTTCTCAGAATTGAAAGTGCTCGCAAAAAGAAAACGCTCAGATCCCTGTTCAAAAAAAGCGGCTCGCATAAGGTCCGGCGGCAATCGCCGCTCAGGCGGATGAATCAATGCTTGCTTCCTGGTAAGATAGCGCTACGCCTGCGCCGGGCTGAATGTAAACCGTTTTCTTAGAAATATGGATTGTCAGATCTCGCTTTTGAGTGGATTGACATTTGACTTGTATAAAGAGCGGAAGGTTTCACAGGCAGATATTAACAGGCTGCTGAGGAAAGGGAAAAAGGAATAAAACATGCCGATATACTGCCCCGTTCCAGGGTGCAACAGAGAAAAATTTCCTAATCATTACGCATGCAAGAGACACTGGTTCAGGCTCCCTGATCTCACCAGGACCAACCTGTGGAAGAAAGATAAGTGGGCCACTGCCAGGTATCAATTATTCGTGAAGGCCGCTGTAATCGAGCGCTGGCCCCTGGAGGATATACTTATCGCAACAAATCCGAAGACCGGGCGCCCCCGGCTCTGGAAAACCTCTGAAGCTCCAAAGGAGATATTATGTCAATGAAAGTCATAAAGGAATTGAAAACTAAAAGCGGAAATTTTGTGCTTTCAAAATACGAACCCGGCGATTGGATTCTTGGATCAGGAGTAGAAGAATCTAAACAAATAAACTATATGGTTATAGCAGAACCGATGGCTTTATTGATTTCTGAATTGTTTGATCTGATTGAGTCTCAACAGGAATAGAGATGCCGATGGAGAGGCTGTAAATGCGTAAACGCGGTAATAACAAAATCGGCTGGTGCCACGAGGCCAGGAATCCGATAACTGGCTGTTTAAACAATTGCTCTTATTGCTGGGTGCCGGGATCTAAAAACCGCTTTATCAAGGAGCCCGATCCCCAGGATCTGATTGCCATGCATGCTTATCGCAGACAGATCGCGGTGGCCATGAAGCCCAGATTCCACCCGGACCGGCTGGAGAAAATGTACAAAGAACTCAAAAATACTCCGCCGTCCAGGGTATTTGTCGGCAGCACCGGAGACATGTTCGGCCCGTGGATTCAGCCAGGAGCTGCGGTTTCACCAGAACACGTAAAGGCGGTTATAGAAACATGCTGGCGGTTGTCCCAGCACCGGTTTTTATTTTTGACTAAATTCCCTGAGGAATTGGGGAAGTACGCTTTCCCGGATAATTGCTGGTGCGGCACAAGCATCTCGGGACCCGGAGAGATAGAAAGAGTTTATCAGCTGCTTCAGAATGCCCGCTATTCGCGGCGTTTTATATCGCTCGAGCCCTATCTGGAAAAGTTCGATATTCATCGCCAGCCTTTGAATCTGATTATTGGCCAGATGCCCTGGCTCATTATCGGTGGCTGCTCTGCAGTGCCGGAGAAAGATATACCTAAATTCGAACCTCCGGAAACTTGGATCCAGCCCTTTACCCTGGCCGCAAGAAAGTCTCGCAGGTTCAATTTATACATCAAATCGAATGCTGGTTTCGGGGACGAATATCACCACTTTCCACCCGAACTACAGGTTGCAACGGAGTGAGTCAAAATGAAATTATTCATATTCACCCTACATTCATCTTATGGCGATGACCACGTTTTAGTTCTACA
>JAUVUV010000117.1 GCA_030604975.1 Candidatus Glassiibacteriota bacterium
GCCGGGGTACGCAGACCGATGGCGATATCATTGGTCAGGTTGTCTCCGGCCAGCCCGATCACGCTTGTGTAGCGGATGCTGCCGCGCGAGAAAAAGGCGATATCCGTGGTACCTCCGCCGATATCGAGAATCGCCACCCCAAGGTCTTTTTCATCTTCGGAAAGCACAGAATAACTCGCAGCAAGGGGTTCCAGCACAAGGTCGTAGACCTCGAAACCGGCCCGGTGGATACTTTTCACTATGTTCTGGGCTGAGGCCACCGCGCCGGTGACAATATGCACCTCGGTTTCCAGCCTGATTCCGCTCATCCCTACCGGATCACGGATCCCACGCTGGTCGTCCACGATAAATTCCTGAGGAATCACGTGAATTACCTCGCGTTCCATCGGGATATGCGTCGCCTGGGCTGCCTCGATCACTCGCCGTACATCCTCTTTGGTGATATCCGAGTGCTCCCGGGAAACGGCGATAATGCCCTTGCTGTTAAGCGAGCGGATATGGTCTCCGGCGATCCCAGCATATACTCCCTTAACCTCGACTCCGGCCATCAACTCGGCGTCCTCGATGGCCCTGGTGACCGACCGAACAGTTTTTTCAATATTCACTACCACTCCACGGCGCAGTCCGTCGCTCTTGGTAGTCCCCACGCCGACAATTTTTAGATTTTCCTCATCCTCGGCATACTCCGCGACTATCGCGCATATTTTTGTGGTTCCTATGTCGAGGCCAACTATTACATCGTCTTTTGCCATCGGTCCTCCTAAAACGGTCGGCGAGGATAAGTTTTATTGATTCCGCCACGGGACTGCCGGCCGAATGTCTCCGAGCTCCAACCTCCCTGTCAGACGGGCGGATTAAGCGCTTCTTTAGATTGGATTAATTTGTTTTAGAACCTCAATATTCAACCGTCTTTCCTGCTTTTTATAATGATTTGTCCATCGAAACTCAGATCGACCAGTTCGGGTATATCATGGTGTCCTGCAAGCTCTTCGAGCATCCATTTCAGATAGTCTATGTTTTTTCGTTTGACCCACTTGCCCATTACCACCCTCAACCCCTGCTCCATCGTGACTAGCGTAATCTTGCCCTGGTCGTTGATTGCAAACTCGCTCATCCTGGACAACATCTCCGGAGCCAGCCTGTTGAAAGCCATTACCGCCTGAAGGAGTTGGCGGCCCTCTATGTTGAGCCGTATCCTGCTACTACCTTCCTCGTGATAGACCGCAACAGCACCGCGTGGCGTTATAATCGGCAGTTCAAAAGCGAGGCGACTGATATCCAGCGGGAGAACATAGCCCTCCGAGTCCACAGGCAGCAACTCGCCCACATTGGCCAGGGCAATCGGCCGGCGCTCCTCGATCTGGATTCGGATCCGATCAGGGAATCTTCTCAAACAGCGCACCTTTTTGACAAAGGTATGCCTGGAAAGCTCGCTTTTTTCATCCTTCAGGTCCGAGAGTATACTTTGCCCCAGGAAAAGGCTACGGCAGAGCGAATCGAGGCTTGCCTCGGGAATAAACTCGGTCCGGTTTACATTGACCTCCTTGATTGTGAAATAACCGTTGATATCGAGCTTATAGGCCGCATAAGCCGAGCAGACTGTGGCCAGAAGGAGGACAACCACCTTGAATCCGCTTCTCCTGCTGCGGTTTCTTTTTGCTGATGACGAATTCCTCAAAGCTTTGGACCTGTTTCTGGCTACCATTTACACCCTCTGATTTAAGATTGAAGAATGATAATCAGGTTATTTGATAGTTGATATGGCATACGGCGCCAGATCTCCCAGTTCCTCTGCCGTAAACCCGACAAGCCTCACCTCAGGCTCCAGGAGCACGCCGTAGCGCTCCTGCACGACTTGCCTGACATGTTTGATCAGTTCGAGGATATCAAGAGCGCTCGCGCCCTGGTTATTCTCAATAAACTGGGCATGTACCGGGCTGACCCGCGCTCCACCGATGTGGAGACCCTTTAGCCCGGCTTTATCGATAAGTTTGGCAGCAATCTTGCCTGGCGGATTTTTAAAAGTCGAGCCGAAAGTACGCTCGCGCCAGGGATGTTTGAGTTTTCGCCCATTGGCTAAAGATTCGGCCCGCTCCGCCTGCCGGCGCGGATCACTCCCCGGTAGCCGGCGGAAGCAGAGCGAAGTAATCACTCCCGGTACGGGAGCCAGGCTGCTGCGGTATTTTTTCTGGATTGCGCTGCTGTTGAATGAGCGCCTTCTTCCCTTGGTGTCTACCATCCAGAGTGTTTCCACCAGGTCGCCGAGTTCTCTGATATGCGTTCCCGCATTCATCGCCGCAGCCCCACCCGCCGAGCCGGGTACTCCGCTTAATTCCTCGAATCCGGCGAATGAGTTCTCAATCGCTTTTTTCACCAGGCGGGCCAGCGGAACCGCCGCGCCGCAGCTAATCCTGTCTCCCTCCAGTCGCAGACGGCGAAAACCACATCCCAGGTGGATGATAACACCCGGGAAATCCCGGTCGCTGATCAGCAGGTTTGTGCCGCTTCCCAGGATAAAGAAAGGCCCTTTTATCAGTTTCATCGCCTTTTTCAGCGCGCCGACCCGCGCGACCGAAACATAGATTTTCGTCCTGCCACCGGTACCGATAGAGGTAAGACGGGAGAGAGAATAATTTTTTCTAATCTCCAGACCATCAATTTCCGACAACGATTCACCCGATTTTTCAAGCTCTTTATTCAATTATCCTCTCTCCCGAGAATTTCGAGAAGTTTATCCCCGACACGGTTTATGTCGCCGGCACCCAGGGTGACCACTATATCCCCGGGCTTTGATAGCTTGGCCAAAGACTCGGCCAGGGTTTCCTTGTCCGGGTGAAAAATCACCTGGCGGTGTCCGTGATCACGAGCTGAATCGGCTATCATTTGCCCGCTCACCCCCATGATCGGTTTCTCCCGGGCACCGTAGATTTCTGTGACCACAAGCACATCAGACTGAAAGAGCGAGCTGCCGAACTGGGTGGCCAGGTCCCTGGTACGCGAATAAAGGTGTGGCTGGAACACCGCAACTATGCGCCGGGTCCACCCTTTTTTGATTGCTTCGAGAGTCGCCTTGATCTCGGTGGGGTGATGGGCGTAATCGTCAACAATCATGCGGCCTGCAACCTCGCCCTTGGTCTCGCATCGCCGGTGAACACCCGTGAATTCAGCCAGGGCTGCGGCGATTTTCTCAAATGGTACTCCGAATTCCAGGCCCACTGCCACTGCGGCCAGGGCGTTTTCGATATTGTGCTTACCGGGGACCTGCAAGCGCAATTGGCCAAGTTTTTTGCCCAGATAGCTGACCACCGATCCGGTTCTTCCCTCGATGTAAGTGATTTCCGTTACCTGAAGGTCTGCCTGGGCGCTTTCCCCGTAGGTTAAAAGCCTGCGCTCGATACGCGGGATGATCGAAACCAGCGGCCTGTCGTCTATACAGGCCACCACTGTTCCATAGAATGGAACCTTGTTGGCAAACTGGATGAAAGCCTCCATGATTTCATCCAGGCTCCCATAGCAATCAAGATGGTCTGTATCGATATTTGTAATAACAGCAATTGAAGGGCTGAGGTGAAGAAACGAGCGGTCGAACTCGTCCGCCTCGGCCACGAAAAGCTCGCTCGCACCTCTTTTCGCGTGGCGTCCCAGGGAGCGCAGCCGGCCGCCCACGACCACTGTCGGATCGAGGCCTGCCTGTTCGAGAACAAACCCGGTCATTGAGGTAGTAGTGGTTTTTCCGTGGGTGCCGGCCACGGCGATACCGTATTTCATCCGCATCAGCTCGGCCAGCATCTCTGCTCTGCGGATGACCGGGATCATCTTGGCCCGCGCCTCGAGTACCTCGACATTGTCATCACGTACTGCCGATGAGGTAACCACTACATCGGCCCCGGCAATATGCTCCGGTTTGTGACCGATAAAAACTCTGGCCCCCAGCCGGGCGATTCTTTCGGTGGTGGGGCTTGAAACCAGGTCGCTGCCGGAGACCTGGTAACCGTCATCCAGCAGAACCTCCGCAATACCGCACATCCCGGTTCCCCCGATACCGACCAGGTGTATTTTTTTTACCTTGCTATACATGTCGTACTTAGCCATTTGCCGGCTCCGAACTCCTGCGGCTGATATTGTCCAGGATACCCACAGCCCAGAATGTAGTCACGAGGTTGGTACCCCCGTAGCTGAAAAATGGCAGTGGAAGCCCCGTGGTTGGTGCAAGCCCGGATGCGACCGCCATATTAAGGATTGCCGTAGTAAATATCATCAGAGTCAGACCCGAGGCGAGGAGAAACCCGTAATAGTCCGGCGATCCCCTGGCGATCTTAAAACCCAGGAAAGACAGCCAGCAGAATGTTCCCACAACCACAGTCGTCCCCAGGAAACCGAGTTCTTCCCCGAGAATGGCGAAGATAAAATCGGTGTGGGCCGCGGGCAGGAAAAAAAATTTCTGTCTGCTCTGACCCAGTCCAACCCCGGAGATTCCTCCTGAACCCAGTGCCAGTTTGCTCTGGTAGGCCTGATAACCGATACCGGATTTGTCCGCTTCGCCCTCGAAGAAGCTGGTCAGCCTTTCACTTCGGTAGTCGACCTTCATTACATACATGTAGGTCATTAAAGGCAGTAGCAGAAGTGCCAGCATAATCAGGTGCGTGGGCCTGACCCCCCCGATGAAACCGGTAAGGAAAACCAGGGCCAGGATTATCGCTGCCATGCTGAGATCAGGCTGCTTGAGCACCAGAAGGAAAAAGATACCCACAACGATGACAAAGGGGATGAATCCCTGGGAGAAATTGCGGATTACCTCCTTTTTGCGCACGAGATAACCTGCGGACCAGCAGATCAGGAAAAATTTTGCCAGCTCCGAGGGCTGGAAAGAAAACCATCCCAGGTGCACCCAGCGCCTGGCCCCGCCGATTACCGGAGCCAGTGATTTCGACCCCGGCAGCAAGCAGATAACGAGGAAAACCGCGATTGCCAGGAGTGCGAAAAAACTTAACGGGCGAATCCGGTGGTAATCGACCCGCGAGGCGGCCAACATCACCACCACTCCCAGAAGAACACGCACTGTCTGTTTCCGAACGTAGGCGAAGCTGGAGAGGTTTTCTGCCAGAGCGCTGATACTGGTGGCGCTCAGAATCATTATTATTCCTGAGATGGCAAGCAGAAGGGCAGCCAGTATCAGGCGGGAACCATATATTGACGGGTCTTTTTTCTTAGTGCGGACCATAGCCGCTCATCCTCAGCACGATATTTTTAAAAACCTCGCCGCGATGTTCATAATCAGTAAACATGTCGAAACTCGAACAGCCTGGTGAAAGCAGCACCGTGTCCCCGGCCTGTGCGGCCTCCCTGGCCCTGGCTACCGCCTGTTCCAGGCCCGGGACAAGTTCTACACGGCAGGAGGAGCCGAGTTCGCGGGCGATTATTTCGGCAGCCTCCCCGAGAGCGATTAACCGGCGCGCCTTCAGACGAAGCTCGGTTTCAAGGGGCTTGAAACTCGCGCCCTTATGGCGGCCGCCCATAATCAGCACAAGAGGGCCGGAGAAACTTTGAAGCGCCCTCAGCACCGATTCCACCGTTGTTGCCTTGGAATCATTTACCCAGGTAACACCCTCTGCGTCGGCCACAGTTTCGAGCCTGTGAGGAAGACCGGTAAATGACTTCACTCCCTGCGTTATCGCTTCCACCGGTGCGCCGCAGGCGGTGGCTGCGCAGGCGGCGGCTAAAATGTTCTCCAGGTTGTGGTAGCCGCGCAGTTTGATCTCGTTGAATCCGACCACTCGAACTGCGTCGCCCTTTTCCAGCTGCAGCCAGACTGCTTCGTCTTTTACAAACGCCAAACTCTTATCTGAATTTTTCGAGCCGAACCAGACCACCGGACATTTGACAGTACCCTGAGCACGAAGTTCGATCTCAGGATCGTCGGCGTTAAGGATGGCAAGGTCATTTTCATTCATGTTTTCGAACAGCCGGAATTTGGCCGAATAGTATTCATCGACCGAACCGTAACGCTCAAGGTGGTCAGGTGAGAGGTTGAGCAGTATCCCGATCTGCGGGTGAAAGCTTTTTACCGTATGGAGTTGGAAACTGCTTATCTCGATCACGAGCACTATTTCATCCTTTAGTTCCTTCACTGCCAGGCAGAACGGCCTGCCGATATTTCCGGCCACCTGGCAACGGATCCCCGCAGCCTGAAGGATCCCTCCGATAAGGCTCGCCGTGGTTGTTTTTCCGTTCGTTCCGGTAACAGCCACTGTTGGCAGGGGAGAGAACCAGTAAGCCAGCTCCACCTCGCTGAAAACCGGAATATCTTTTATTTCAATCCTTTGCAGAAGTTCCATTCGGTCATCGATGCCCGGGCTGATAACGATAAAATCACTGTCAGCCAGGCGGGCTGGATCATGCCCGCCGAGATTGACCTGTGCGCCGAGTTCGATAACCGCTTGGCAGTCTTTTCTCACCATATCGTCATCCCGCGAGTCCGAGAGGTAAACCCTGTAATCCCGGTTAAGCAGAAGATGGGCCGCGGCGATCCCGCTTCTTCCTGCACCTAGCACGGAGGCTGCTGCCGGGGGGGATATCAAAGGTTTTATTCTCTCTGGCCGATGCAATCGCATTCCGGCTCTGTTCATACAGGCGTTTTCTCCAGTTTTTCGATAATCAGTTCCAGGTGTACGCCACGGCTTCCCTTGATGAGCAAAAGTTCTCCTCCGGCAAGCTCTTTTCGGAGAATTTCATAGGCGGCATCGGCATTTTCCACCGCAAAAGCCACATCTTCACTACCGCCGGCGGAGAGATAAGCCTCTTTCATGTCTTGCGCGAAACTGCCCACGAACACTACAGGCGCCAGCGGCCTGGTAGCGATCAGTCGTGCA
>JAUVUV010000348.1 GCA_030604975.1 Candidatus Glassiibacteriota bacterium
CGCGAAGCCAGCAGCATTTATTCTCCTGTTCTAAATCTGTTTCAGCAGTCCGGCCAGATCCTCAACCAGCCACTCGAGAACTTTCTTCCCCTTTTCAAGCGAAGCATGGTTCGGGGCGCCGTGAACCCCGCTGGTAGAGGCTTTTTTCATGTCTCTTATCCGCCACACAGTATCAGCACCTCCGGGCATGTATTCCTCCTGCGCGAGTTCCATGTCAACAAGCTCGGAGGCCAGCTCAAGCATCACCGAGGTTTCAATTTCACAGGCATGGCCGTAATCGTTGCCTTCCAGAAGGTCTTTGATTTTCTTCTCAAGCTTTTCAAAAGCATTAAGCTGGTAAACTTCGAAATCATCAGAGAAAAGGCTCCCGGGCTCGCTCAGACGCGTGACAGCTTCCCTGAGGGCGGTGTCAACCACGCCCTTGTTCCCTCCGTGGAAGTTAAGAACCACCAGCTTACGGAAACCATGGCGATAAAGGCTTGCCACGATATCGGATACCAGAGAGCAGATGGTTCGGGCGCTGGCGTGGATCGTGCCGCAGAAATTCATCGTATCGACACAATACCCATAGCTCATGGTGGGCAGAACAATTGTCTCTGAAACCTTTTGCGCGGCCAGTTCGGCTATTTTGCCAGCCTGGAAGGCATCCGTTCCAAGGGGCAGGTGATAGCCGTGTTCTTCTATCGCCCCAAGAGGAAGAAGGAATTTGAGCTTCTTTTTCCGGGGAAGCCTGTCGAGCTCATCCCAGGTATAGTCCGCAAGGTATATTTTTTGTCCTGTCGTATTCAGTACAGGCATGATTTTCCTCTGATTTATGCGAGTCTTCTGGTGCGGAAAACAGACGGCGTTCATTCTCTGAACGATCATTCTCCCAGGAGCACTCTGAGATCCGCCTTTTCGCGTCCCTTAAAGCGTTCAGCCGGAATTCTCGCTCTTTTATCCACAACAGGCAGGGGCTCACCATCGACTGAGGCTTCGTTCACCCCTCGGTTTACGCCGCCAGGATTTTGAATATAGGCGTGAACGCGGCATCCACGGTAAAGTTTGACCACCTCGTAGCTTTTCCATTGGCTCGGGATAACAGGATCGATCAACAGGGAATCGAAATCAGCCAGCAGGCCGAACATATGATCCAGCGACTTGCGAAGCCAGTTGATAGAGCCGGTGAAATTGCTGTAGAGGTTTCGCCCGAAATGCTCGTGGCATTTTCCGGTGGTAAAGTTAGATAACTGGTGCAGCGGACCGGTGGCGATATCCGGTATGGTGGATTCGGGCAGGATTTTTTTCAATTCTCGATAGGCCTCGTCCCCTTTGCCGAGAGTAGTCAATCCGAAAATATAGAAACTCTGCCCATGGATATATATGGAGCCGTTCTCGAACAGTCCAGGAATAATATCTGCGATTCTGCCCACATAACGGCTTTTCTCCGTGTAGGGAGGATGCAGCAGAAAGTGCCCCAGGGGGGTGTCAAGACCGACGATTGCCTCAAGCACCTGCTCGACTCGTTCCGCCCTTTCGGCCACCCCGTTGAACAAGGACCAGGCGTTGACATTAAGATGAATCTTGCCTTCCTCGTTCTGCATTGAGCCAACCGGCATACCGTCGGGCATGAACGCATAAATGTAATGGTTGCCGTCCCATGCGTTCCGGTTGATTGTTTGGGTCATCTCCTTGATGATCGAATCCATCAGCTTCACGTTTTGCTCGTCATTACGCCAGAGTGCCAGCTCGCGAAACCTTTGTGCCGCAAAGACCAGAGCCATCGAAAGCCAGACGCTTACTCCCTCGCCGTCCCTGCCGATCCCGTCAAGCGAGTCGTTCCAGTCACCGTGGCCGATCAGACACAGGCCGTTTTCAGCTGATCTGTGTCCGTAGAGCCCTTTCAGACTGCGAAGGGCATGCTCGTAAATCGTAGCGTTGTTCCGCGTTTCAACCCTTCCGCTCTTAGGGTCGAAAAAGCCCTCCTCCCGGTCGAGAATTGCCTCATCCCCTGTCTCCTTGACATATCCCACCAGGGTGTCTGCAATCCAGCTGCAGTTGTCCATGTATTTGCGAATATCGTGCGGGGCACCCTCGAACTTGGCGAACTGGCGCATCGAGGTGCCGTTTTCATACTGATGGCAAAGTACCGTAGGCAAGTGTCCGGCTACAAATTCCGGGTTAAAGCTGTTAATCCCCATCATGTATTGAAGTGTGTCCCTGTAGCCGACCATGTCCAGAGAAAGCAGCATGCGGCTTGAACATTTGGCCTGGTACTTGGACCAGATATTGTAGAAGCGGTTGATTTCCTCATCCGGGCTTTTCGCCATGTGGCGGCTGACCATCATGCTCCAGGAGTTTTCCAGCTCTGCCAGCTTTTTTTCAACCCCACTGCCCTCGAAGTACCGTTGCCTGTATACAGCGAGTTGCTCCGGGGCTTTTTCGATTTCCGGGGAGGTGACTCCCAGCAGAAAATCCAGTGACTGTTCTTGGCCTGGTCCGAGCTGGATGTCGAACTGCATGGCGCCTATCAGGCCCAGATAAGGTTGAAAGCCCATCGAACCGCGGCATCGGCCTTCCTCTACTGCCCGCGGGAAAATACGGAACTGCCCGCTTCCGTAAAAATCCTCGCCGGTCATGTCGAATCCCATGAAATGATCCTTGCTCATCAAAAACCCTGTGCGCGGGTGTGTGTTCTGCTTATCGTTGTTCAGACCGATCAGGCAATTGAGTTCTTCCAGAATAACGCCCTGGTTTACTACCCGCGGATCGAAATAGTGCCCTGGATAAGAATCCAGCCCCCAGTTGACTGAAACAAACAGGCTTAATTTACGGCTGCAGGAGGCATTGTTTGTAAATTTCAGCCTCCAGACCTCCAGGGGATCATCCACCGGCACGAAAACCAGCAGTTCGCTGTAAATTTCGTTCCGCTCAGAAATAATCCTCACACTACCAAGCCCCTGTTCGCAGAGGAAAGTGCCGTAGGCCTCCTCCTCTCTGCCTGCCTGGGGGATCACGTGCCAGATTTTCACTTGCTTTTGTTCTGTCTCCTCGCGCAGAATAAAGCTCCGGTGATCCGTTGCCTTGGGCGCGGTAGGAACATAAGAACTGTCTTTTCTGGCAGTAATAGGTCCGGCGATTACGGAATCCAGGCAGGAGAACCCCGAGCCACTCTGGTCCCAGAACGAGCCGTACATTCTATACTCTCGCGGATGGTTGTTGTTCAGCAGGTGAATGTAAGGCCTTGGGGTAGACACTTTTGTCACCAGATGGGTGCTTCCGGTGAGAAAGCCTTCGCTGTCCCACCGGTCCTCGAACCTGCTGTATCGCGTGCGCAGGGTGTGGAGTTCTTCAGTTGAGAGCGCCTCGTTCACGGATTTGCCCTGGATAAGAGCCTGTTGGCAGTGCTGGACCAGCATTTCCAGCTCGCGGGCTTCTTTTTCTGTTTCGAAGTGATCTGAGTGCGAATCGTGGGGGGAAAAATCCATCAACTTTGCTCCTTGGCTTATTATTTTTCGCGGGACGATGAGCTTTTCTCAACTCTACAAGGTCCTGAAAGCTCCTGGCCGGTGATCTTGTTTTTTCTCCTGACTCCTGAC
>JAUVUV010000514.1 GCA_030604975.1 Candidatus Glassiibacteriota bacterium
AGAAAAAGATTATTTTATACTTCTTTTGGTTGCAAAAGAAGCAAAACCATTTCTTTTATAACTAAAAGAAACAAAAGTTAATCCTGGCAAATGGTAGCTATTACCCCGCTCCTAAAGAGCTCGCCTGATTCTCACTTGTCAGAACCAAGCCGAATCAATGGCATGCCGGCCAGTCTGGCTCCGCTCTGCCTGGGATGGAAATTGCCTGGTCTTTACACGCTCGGAGTGGAGTTTCTCGAACATGCACCCCCTGATGAGGCGGCCTGCGGCCGCAACAGAGAAACCGAATACTTCAAAAAAAATGAAGATATTCCTTCCATTAATCCCTTTTGAATTACCTCTCTGCAACTGCCTGAATTAAGAACAACTCATAATTTATAAACCATTTTTACCATTGAAAATAAGAAAAATAGTTATATATAAGAAGATAGTATCAATTTACACTTAGCAGACAGAGCATGGCTCTGCTGCGAACCTTATCAAACTGCAGGAGCATTATTATGAGAAAAAAAAGAATTGTGGGTATTTTGGGAGTTCTGGCTGTTGGTCTAGGTCTCTGTCTCTCAGGCCCGGGATGCAGCGGGCAACCAGCAGGTGTAACTTTTGAGAAAATTTCCGAGAACCTCTACCGGGTGAGCGATGTCTGCAATGTCTATGTGATAAAAAGCGGAGACAAGGCCCTGCTGATCGACAGCGGAGACGGCCGGGTCCTGGAAGTGCTGAAAGAAATAGGTGTCCGCAAGATCGACTGGGTCCTTCACACTCACTCACACCGCGACCAGTGTCAGGGGACGCCCCGCCTGGTTGAAGCTGGTGCGGAAGTGGCTGTACCGGAGAAAGAAGAACGCTTTTTCACTGACGTGCAAAGCTTCTGGAACGATTTCCAGATTTACATCCGCTATAGATACAAGCCGGATTCATTTAAGCCGCGCGAAAATATCACGGTACACAGGACTCTTGCAGAAGGCGAGGTTTTCGAGTGGGAGGACGTGCGGATCGAAGTTGTGGAAACACCTGGCCATACACTGGGAGCGGTTTCCTACCTGGCAGAGGTCGATGGTGTTCGCTACGCGTTTACAGGGGATATGATCCACTCGCCGGGGAAGGTCTGGAACCTTTGGAGTTTCGATTACCGATACTGGGACGGAGGATTCAAGGGCATAACACTGACCCTGGATGGTCTTGATAAAGTACTGGCCAAAGGAGCCGCGGTGCTGCTTCCCTCCCACGGAGTAACGATTCGCAATCCGGCGAATGCGGTAGCGAGATTAAAGACCAATCTCGAGGGGATCTACGATTTCGGTCCTGAGCCTGAGGAAAATGTTAGACCTTCCTCGGGGCCCTCCACACGCTGGCGGAAAGTCAGCCAGCATCTTTACCACTACCGGCCCACCTCTTTCATTCTGCTCTCAGAGGATGGCAGCGCTCTGTTCTATGATTACTACGCGGTGCCGGGTGAAAATCATAGATACGGCTACGATACTATCGAACCGGTAATCGAAGCGCTGGGAATCAAGAGGGTGGATGTGGTGATTCCGAGCCATTTCCACGAGGACCATATCCGGGGATTCCTCGATCTCAAGCAGCGTTTCGGCACCTCGGTCTGGGTCTACGAGAACATGGTGGATATACTTGAAAATCCTTCCCGTTACAACCTGTGCTGCCTGGCTCCGGAAGAGATAGAAGCTGACCGGGTGCTTGGCGACGGGGAGACGATCCGCTGGAAGGAGTACGAGTTCACGGTGATGCATTTCCCGGGACAGACCATGTACCACCAGGCAATGACCGGAGTCGTGGACGGCAGGAAAGTTTTTTTCATGGGCGATTCCGATTGCTACGAGCTTGATAATGTGGGATTCCACCGCCGCAACCTCCGGCTTCACGGTATCAGCACGTTCCTGAATTACTACCTTCTCGAACCGGAGGGCGGATATATCAAGGCGCTGACCAGGCTGGTGGAGCACGAGCCGGAGCTGCTGCTTTTCGGACACTCAGGGGCCAGGCCAGGCAACATGGAGATGTACCTGAAAAATCTGGAAAATATCAAAAAAAGAATCCCGGCGGTGGCCGAAGTACTGCCGCACGAGGACCACAACCTGGGTTTCGACCCGAACTG
>JAUVUV010000415.1 GCA_030604975.1 Candidatus Glassiibacteriota bacterium
AGGGGGTGCCCGCATCCTCCTTAACAAAGGGGGTGTCCGCGATTCGCGGACGGGGCATGTCCCTTGCGGACGGGGGATGTCCCTTGCGGGCGGGGTGTGTCATCAACCAGATTGTTGAAATCTTCATCCCTTGTTCTGTGATTTTTTCAAATGTCTCTATTTAATTATTTTGGCTCCTACAATACGGCCTAATGGTTTGCGTTTTGTTGTAGGGGCGGTTCGCGAACCGCCCCTACTTCCCGGTTCAACCCGCGGGAAACTTTTTCACCCGGTCGAAAGAGTGGGGCCTTGCGGTTACCAGCAGGGCCCAGTCCTGGTTCGTGGGCGCGCTGAATCTCGCCGACCCTGGTCCGGCCTTCTCGCCCTGGCTCACCTCTCCGGTGCGGGGATCGATCCAGTAGGCAGCGAAAGCGCCACCCCCGGCAGGCAGTTTCAGGTTGAACTCTCCTCCCACGGGCTGGTAAACCAGGTAGGTGCTTTCCGGTGCGGCCAGGCAAAACCCGCGCGAAACCAGGCTGTTGTCAGGGGCCATTTTCCCCAGCGGCAGGGATTCCATCAGGGTTTTCAGGATCTCGGCGTAGCGCCAGTGGGCTTCCCATCTGGCAAAATCAGCCGAACCCCGCTCGCCGTCATTGTTGAATATCTGATAAGTCCCTCCCCCGGTGGCGATGGCCCAGATTCCCTTGCGGGCCTGTTCGGCCTGCTCAGGAGTGAGCTGTGTCCACTCGATAAGCGAAACCGGGATCGGCCGCCCGGCAGCAGCCAGCTGATCGCGCACCTTTACAATCGCCGCGTTGACTGAATCGGGATCGGTGAAGTTGAACTGCAGGGCAGTGAGATCGAAATTTTCGCTGCCGGCAAGCGTAAAACTGGCCTTACCGAGCTGGTGCACGGTGACCGGGTGATCCAGCGGATCGAGTTTTTTCAGCAGTGCCGCCCTGTTCTCGCACCAGGCCTGGTCGAAACATTCCTCGTATTCCTCGGCCAGGTTCCAGATCAGGTTCGGGTAGCAGCCGAAACGGGCCACAGTGTAGCGGAAAAGCATCTCCTCCTGCTGCCGGGTGATCGCTTCGGTGAACCGGTGACAGTCATCCAGCCAGAAAACGAGGTGGAGGACTATCCCGCGCTCCAGCATCCGGTCGAGCACTCCCTCCAGGCGGTTCATGAAATCCAGGCAAAGGTAATCGAAATCAGGCTCGATATTTCCCCCGACCCATGGATGGACTTTCATCTCGGGTCCGCCGTCCCCGGGGCCGGCATTCACCATGCCGAAATAGAGTATATTGCAGCCGGCTTTCGCGAGGTAGTCGATAGAGGCCAGGCGCTGCTGTCGGGTGATAAAATCCCGCGCCAGGAAGCTTTCCGGGTCGTTCGGCCCTGATTCGAAAAAGTAGTCCCCGCTGGACCATTTTAAATACCAGGGTTCGGCAGGGTCGCGAACCAGAGGCCCCCGAGCACCCGAGGCCACGCAGTCGAACTCCCCTTTTTTGCCATTCAGGGCTTTCCGGTTGGATACAGTGCGGTATATCCAGCGCCCCTGTTCTCCCGGGGCGAAACGCACCTTGAACACATCCCCTTGGGTTCCTCCTACGCCGTCCCCGTCGTAGAACCCGTCCACCCTGATTTCTTTGCCGCCCGGAGAGGTAAAATAGGCCTCCAGTCTGACATCGTGGAAAGGGTGTGCGCCCGGCTCACCATGCAGTGCAAGCTCGAACCGGCCCCATTGTCCGATTTCCCGTACCTCCGGCTGGCCGGCGCAACTGAGAATAAGCGGAAATAGTATAAACAGCTTTTTCATCATAATATCTCCTCTTCCTGAAGATGACGGAGGAATTGGGATCAGGTATCGACTGCTGATTTTTTCGCGATTATCCAGCAAATATTCTTTGCAGTGAACTTAAACATAAACCTGCTGCCAGTCAACTTTGGATGAGTGCAACTTGCCAGGGCAGAACGGCTGAAAGCAAATCCCCATTAAACCTCATTATAACATTGTCTCGCCCGGAATCCTTTATTAGCTTGAATCAGGCAAAAGCTCTGCGCTGAGAGACGGCGAGAGTTTACGCAAATGCTGACTATGAGAGAGGCGATGAACGCTGTCAAATATTTCCGGCTGATGCTCTGGTGAAATAGCAGAGGAAAAACATCTTGGAAAATCAACGCCCACAGATGTCGAGGCTTGAGCGCAAGGTACTATCTCTTGCCGAGAATCTACCGCCCGGCAGACTGCTCGAGCTTGCACCTGGCCGGGGGCTTCTTGCTGCCGAGCTTGCCGGACTGGGCCACGAGGTGGACGCGCTGGATATCCATCCAGAGAATTTCGTTGCGCCCAGAGACAGGGTGCGCCTGATGGCCGGCAACCTGGATGAACCGCTCCCCTTTGACGACTCAACCTACGACACGGTTGTCTGCTGCGAGGGGATCGAGCATCTGGAGCACCAGTACCGTTTCGCCAGGGAACTGGCCCGGGTGCTAAAACCAGGCGGTATACTGATTCTCACCACACCGAATATCAACAATGCGGCAAGCCGCCTGCGCTATCTTCTGACCGGCTTCTACGCCCTTGCCACCCGGCCATCGAGCGAATACAAGCGCGACCGCAGGATCGAGCATATCTACCCGCTCACTTTCTGGCAACTCCGGCACATCCTTCACACCAGCGGCCTGATTATCGAAAAAGTGACCACGGACCATCTGCGCAAAAGCAGTATTTTTCTTGCTGTATTGTACCCGTTAAGCTTTCTCGCAACCCTGCGTGCAATGTCCAAAGAGGGCGAAGAGCGCCAGCGCAAAGTCAATTATGAAATTGCCAGGCAGATGCACTCGGCCCCCCTGTTTTTCGGACGGACACAGATTATCCTGGCCCGCAAGAACAGACCGACCTAGGATTAACAACAGGCGGGATAAAAATAAAAGGGCCGAACACAGGGTCCGCCCCTCCAATACTTTGGGTTGTGATTAGTGCTTCCAGGCCTTACAGTACGCGGCCCAGGGCCTGGTCGCCCAGCTCGCCGAGACCTTTTTCCAGCGCCTTTTCGTAAAGCCCCAGCACCAGGTCC
>JAUVUV010000433.1 GCA_030604975.1 Candidatus Glassiibacteriota bacterium
ATAAAACGCAGCCAGGAAAACCAGCCCGAAAAAAAGGATGTTTCTTCGAGTCAGGAGCTTTTCCCGCTGTCGTTTTATTCCCTCTATCAAAGAAACCATCTCACTCTGATCGAGGTGGAGGTTTTTTATCCAGAAGCGGACACGGTGGAGGCGGGGGGTAACCAGATTATAAGTTCTGCGATAGTTTTCCGCATTTTTTACCAGGGAAGCCAGGGGTTTGCTATCGACATCAAGGTAGTCTCCCACTTTAAAAAAGGAAACTACCCGGCTACCGGCGATAATCCTATGGATCATCCCGGCTAATGAGCCGGCAAGTGCCAGGAACCGGCTGCCGGAAGATAGCTTTTTGAGTAAATGAACGGAGGCTGAATTTTCCAGAATCTTGGTTAAAAACATAGTGAACCTTCTTTATCTTTATTGAAATATCTGGTACCAAAAATCAATTTTTGCCCTGCGCAACACCCAACCTTTTGCCCTGGCAGGGCCCAGCCTGAAACAATTCAACTTTCAAACTAGAGCGGCATCGAGGATTATCGCTTTAAACCGCGGGGCTGCCTTGAGCAGGCTGTACCTGGCTTCAACCAATCTGCGTCCCGCCTCGCCGACCTTGTGCCGAAGAGCCTCATCATGCACCAGGCGGCAAAGTATATCAACCCATTGTTTTTCGTCTTCGGCCAGGAAGCCGTTCACTGTGTTATCAATCAATTCAAGATTCATACCAACCGGGCTGCAAACTGCAGGAATCCCGACAGCCATATACTCGATCGCCTTGAAAGCGCACTTGCCGCGGGTCCATTGGTTGTCCGGCATCGGCATGATACCGATATCGAATTTTTGGAGAAGGGCGATTTCACTTTCAAGCGACCAGGGCAGGCAGTTTATTCCCTCCTGCAGCTCTCCTGTGAGATGTCCCCCCACCACCAGGAACCTCGCCTCACCCTGGCAGCATGTGAGTACCTTGTCGATAACCGGCCTGAAATTTTCAAGAAACTCGATAGTGGTCGGGCTGCCGATCCAGCCAATTACCACTTCATTTTTTTCCTCGCCTTTGTCTTGCGGGACAAAGAGAGCGGTGTCCACCACTGTAGGCAGAATCTCAATCTTTCTTGCCCCCGCGCGTCCGGCAAACTCTGCCAGATAATTGTTTCCTGCAATGGTTACCCTGCTGCCGCGCACGATTGACGCAACCTTGCCCGGGCATTTCAGCCTGCCCAATGCTCGGTTGGATTCGGCCACGTTGGGCAGGAAAATCGCATCATCGAAATCGTAGACATATGGTCTGCCAAGCAACTGCAGCAGCCATTCGAACCATGCCGGTCCAATCGGAAAAGACTCCCGGTGGATGAATACAATATCGTAGGAAATAGAGCGTAAAAGGTCAAGCACCCGGTTCAGCGAGCAGATAAGGCCGTAAAGGAATTTCTTCGGGTAATGCCCCGGTTGGTATAGTATGCGCCAGAAGGCATCGCTGTAAAAGGGGCGTACTCGTGTGCGGATACCCTCCTGGTGCAGAAAGGGGAGAAACTGCAACACCCGGAACCGGTTGCTTGCCCCTTGCGGGGGATAAGGTACGATAAAGAGGACTTTCATCTGTTTTCCCGATCTCCGGACAACCAGCTGTAAAGTTCCAGATAGCTCTCGACTCCGCCTGCGAGCGAAAAATTTTGCTCGGCCGCAGTACGGCACCTTGCGGCAAGGGAGCTGTCCCGGAGAAGCTCGAGTAGGCTGTCCAGTGCGGTATTGAAACCTGCCTCGCTGAATTCCTCGATCACTACACCGATGTTTCGGCTCCGTACGTATTGCTCGTGGTCGCCGACTCCGGAATTGATCAGCACCGGTCGGCCGCAGGCGAGTGATTCGGCGAATTTGGTCGCGCAGGAGGCCTGTTTGCTGAACGAGGGCCTGATAAAGAATATCGAGCAGTCCGCATTGGAAAGGGCCTGCGGCACTTGGTTGTAAGGCAGAGATTTTATTGTGATCCTCCCGGCAGCGCCCTGCACAAGGTTCAGCTTTCCGAGAACATTCTCCAGTATGGCCGGGTCCGAGGGCGTGATCAAGGTGAAACTGCTTTCCGGCAACCTCGAGAAAAGAACTTCGAAAAAAGCGACCATCTCCTCAATCAGGTACCAGGTGCCGAGGCTTCCGACATAAACCAGTTTCAGGCTGTTTTTCGAGTTCCTTACAGCCGGATCGGGCCGGAAAAGCTCAAGGTCTGCACAGGTGGGGATTACCGCGATCCGGGGTTCGACCTTTCGAGAGGGTATCATTCCCCGCAGGATTTCGGCCCCGCGCCTGCTCAGGATCACAATCGCATCGGCCCGGAGGAGAAATTTTTTCTCCAGGCGCTTGAAAGTTCTGTAAAGCAGCCCGCCTTTTTTCCAGAGGCCGCCCTCCACTCTTTCGTCGACCCAGAAACCGCGCATGTCGAACAGGAATCTCACCCGGCTGAGGGTACAGAGGCCGAGGGCGATAGTGGCGGCAATATAGCTCCTGGCGTGGAGGATTCCTATCCGATGGCGCAGGATAAGGCTCCAGGCGACTGCCAGCCCGGCGGCGATGTCCCAGAGGGTGGACGCGACCGCGGGGTGCTTGTGATAACGGAGCCGGTGCCAGCAAACGCCGCAGGAGGCAAGGGATTCTTCCACCTGCCTTACCTGCGGCCCCGAGCAGAGTTCGGGCTTTTCAAAGCTGAGAACCCGCAGTGGCACCCCACGAAAGCCCAGTTGTCGCAGATATGGCTGCAGCTGAGAGTAACCCAGCGGATCGAGAAGACCATCGTAGGTTATGTAAAGCACCGGTTTCATTTTTTAGGTGTCGAAAAAGGTCCGCTGCCACAGTTCAAACATCAGCAGGATCCAGAGATGATGTCCCAGGTCACGCTTGCCCTCAAGGTGATGCTTGATCAACTTTTCCACCTCGGAGCGGCGGAAGTAACCCCTTTGGGCAAAGG
>JAUVUV010000359.1 GCA_030604975.1 Candidatus Glassiibacteriota bacterium
AGTGACGGCAAAATAACGGTCACCGCCCGCAGGAACGATAGCGGTGAAATAGTCGTAAAGCTGAGCGACAACGGATGCGGGATGGACATGGAAACAGTGGAAAAGATCTTCAATCCTTTTTTCACCACACGGGATAACGGCCTGGGGCTGGGTCTTGCAATTGTTAAAAAAACGCTCGAGGAAAACAGGGGATGGATCGAGGTGGACAGCGCCCCGGGGGAGGGAACCCGTTTTACACTATGCCTGCCGGGTGCGCAGAATGAATAAATGCGTACAGGGCTATGTTTCAATGATCACGGCATAAGGTGCCCTCATCATGAGGATACAAGTAATAGATGATTCCGTTCAAAGATAACGTTCCGACAAGAATCATGCCGGTGGTTACAGTCGGGCTGATTCTTCTCAACTGCGCGGTGTTTTTCCTCCAGCAGTCGCTACCAGATGATCTGTACGTTGAAACAGTATACGTTTTCGGGGCGATCCCCGTGCTGGTTCTTCACCTGGATTCCTGGTTTTCAGTCAGCATACACAACCCAGGCCTTTCGCTGGTTACCTCGATGTTCATGCACGGAGGCTGGCTGCACCTGGCAGGCAACATGCTCTACCTCTGGATTTTCGGTAACAATGTCGAGGACTCGATGGGGCATTTCCGCTTCATTATTTTCTATCTTCTCTGCGGCTTTGCCGCTGCTGCAGCCCAGGTGCTCAGCGCTCCGGAATCCACTATACCGATGATCGGCGCGAGCGGTGCGGTTGCCGGGGTGCTTGGGGCTTACCTGATCCTTCACCCGTTTGCCAGGGTGCATACATTGGTCATTCTGATCTTCTTTATTCAAATAATCGAACTGCCGGCGATTCTCGTGCTTTCGGTGTGGTTCCTGATGCAGATCATGTACAGCCTGACCGCTCCGGCGGGTGCTGGGGGAGTGGCCTGGCACGCTCATATCGGGGGGTTCATGGTGGGGTTTCTGCTGATCCGCTTCTTCCAGAACAGGAGACTGCGGAGAAGGACTTCTTGCTGATAAACTGTGTAAACATTGTATTTCCTTCCACAAATCATGACTATTTACTTTTCCTGACAGCACCTCTTCATAAGACCTGAGCTTTCCGGGACTATCCCGGGCAAAGGGCTTGACCGCTGATGTTCAGATTCTTATCATTTACTCGTTTTTCACCTCTATCATAATATCTCTGGAACAGTAAATTAATCGGGAGAAATACGGATGAAAGTTCTAGTTATCGGCGCTACCGGTCATATCGGCACCTACCTCGTGCCGAGGCTCTTGGCCAGGGGCCACGAGGTGGTGGCCCTGAGCCGGGGCCAGCGTCAGCCCTACAGCACTACTCCGGCCTGGGAAAATGTCGAGACCATCCACCTGGACCGCAAAGAGGAGGAGGGAAAAGGCACATTCGGCAAGGCCGTGGCTGAAATCGGAGCTGAGGTGGTGATCGACCTGATACTTTTCAAGACTGCGAGCCTTCCTCAGCTTGTCGATGCCCTGGCTGGAAAAGTGAGACTGTTTATTTTTTGCGGCACGATGTGGGTTTACGGGCCGACCGAGAAAGCGCCCACCAGCGAAAAAGATCCCCGGCTTGCCACTGCCGACTACGGCCGGCAGAAAGCACAGATCGAGGAAGAGTTGATCAGCGCAGCCCTGGCTGGAGGATTCCCTGCCACTGTGCTCCACCCGGGGCACATTGTGGGTCCGGGTTGGCTGCCGATCGGCCCGGCAGGCAACCTGAACCTGTCCGTGTTCGAGAAACTCGGCCGCGGTGAGGAGGTCTGTCTGCCGGATCAGGGACTGGCCACTCTTCATCACGTTCACGCCGACGACGTGGCCCAGGCCTTTGAGCTTGCCCTTGCCAAGCCCAGGGCCTCTATCGGTGAAAGCTTCAACGTGGTCTCCCCGGAGGCGCTTACTCTCAGGGGTTTTTGCCGTGCTGTGGCGGGCTGGCTCGGCCGGGAGCCGGTCTTGAGCTACCTTCCCTGGCCCGACTGGCGCAAGACAGTAAGCGAAGAGGACGCAGAAATAACCTGGGAGCACATCCACCACTGTCCGTGTGGCTCAATCGAAAAGGCTCGCAAAGTGCTGGGTTACAGCCCGCGCTATACTTCTCTGGAGGCAGTGCGAGAGGCCCTGGACTGGCTGATCCGGCACGGCAAGGTGAACCTTCCGCCTCTTTCCTGAGATATAAAAAGGAAAAAATTAAATGAAGGTGCAGGAACCCGCCCTGATTTACAACCTCTTTCCCCTTCTGGCCGGGCCGCTTACCGGCTGGCAGCCCCATCTGGAGCGGGCCCGCTCACTCGGATTCAACTGGATTTTCATCAATCCCGTCTCATATCCCGGTTTTTCCGGGAGCCTTTACGCAGTCAAGGACTATTACAAGCTCAATCCCCTGTTTGTCGATAAGGGCTCGAAGCTTGAACCGGAGGAGCAGCTTGCCCGGATGCTCGATCAGGCCCACGAAATCGGGCTGAGAGTGATGATCGACCTGGTGATCAACCATACGGCTATCGACAGCCCGCTTACCAGCGAGCACCCTGCCTGGTACAAGCGTGACCGCAAGGGCAGGATTAAAAACCCCGGGGCCTGGGAGGGCGACAGGCTGGTCACTGTCTGGGGAGACCTGGCGGAAATCGACAACGAAAACAGCACCGAACGCGACAAGCTCTGGAACTACTGGCTTAAGCTTATCCACTACTATCTCGATCTCGGTTTCGACGGTTTCCGCTGCGATGCCGCTTACAAAATCCCCGGCGAGCTATGGAATTTGCTGATCTCGAAAGCCAGGGAGCGCTCTCCGCAGACCGCCTTTTTTGCCGAGAGCCTCGGCTGCACGATCAAGGAAGTGGTCGAATTGGCTGAGGCGGGTTTCGATTACGTATTCAACAGCAGCAAGTATTGGGATTTTGTCGAACCCTGGTGCCTGTCCCAGTATGAAGAGAGCAGGCGGCTTGCTCCCTCGGTGAGCTTTCCGGAAAGCCACGATACGCCCAGGCTGATGAAAGAGCTTGATTTCAACCTTGACGCCGTGCGGCAGAGATATGCCTTCGCCGCTCTTTTCAGTACCGGGGTGATGATTCCCAGCGGTTTCGAGTTTGGTTTCAGGAAAAAGCTGCACGTGGTGCGCACAAGAACCTCGGACTGGGAGGAGACGCGTCTCGACCTGACAGATTTCATTTCCCGGGTCAACCGTTTCAAACTCTCTCATCCGATTTTCTGCGCTGAGCACCCGACCTACCGGTTCGAACTGTACGAGGGCACTGGTGAAGTGACTGGTATTATCAAGGTAATGGGCGAAAGCGGGCCTTGTGCGCTGATGCTTATCAACCGCGACCCGAACCACGAGCAGCGGGTTGTGATCGAAAATATCGGCGGGGGCCTGCCGGGAAGTTCTGCGATGAGTTTGTCAGACCCGGCGGCAGGTTTCGAAACCGAGACCGTGGCGGAGGGCAGTTTCGAGCGGGTGCTGCCCCC
>JAUVUV010000301.1 GCA_030604975.1 Candidatus Glassiibacteriota bacterium
AACTCTCACAGACAAGGAATACCAGCGGATGAGAGACGCCGCCCTGGCCGTGATCCGGGAAATCGGCGTGGAAACCGGCGGTTCGAATATTCAGTTCGCCGTGCATCCAGATAACGGACGGATGGTGATTATCGAGATGAACCCCAGGGTTTCGCGATCCAGCGCCCTGGCAAGCAAGGCCACGGGATTCCCGATTGCCAAGATCGCCGCCAAGCTGAGTGTTGGTCTCACCCTTGATGAAATCCCCAACGACATTACCAGGAAAACACCCGCCTCCTTTGAACCGACTATCGACTATGTTGTGACCAAGATCCCACGCTTCACTTTCGATAAGTTTCCAGACACGGACGACATCCTTACCGTGCAGATGAAAAGCGTGGGGGAGGTGATGGCAATCGGCCGCACGTTCAAGGAATCGCTGCAGAAAGCCCTGCGTGGACTTGAAACTAACCGCTACGGCCTTGGGGCGGACGGAAGGGAGATCGAAGCCCCCGAGAACCTCAAAGATAAAATCGCCCGGCCTAACTCTGAGCGGCTTTTCTATATCCGGCATGCCTGGCTGAGCGGCATGGAACCGGAGGAAATTTGCGCCTTGAGCAAAATCGATCCCTGGTTTATCTACCAGATCAAGGAGATAGTGGATATGGAGGAGCGCCTGGGCAAAGTCAAATCCCAGTCCGGCCTTACCTCGGACCTTCTTCGCTCGGCCAAACGCGTGGGGTTTTCAGATTACCAGATCGGCAAACTCTGCAGGATAGATGAAATCGAGGTCCGCCATCTGCGCAAGAGCAAAGGCATCCAGGCTGTATTCAAGCGGGTGGACACCTGCGGTGGCGAGTTCGAAGCACACACGCCCTACCTTTACAGTACCTACGAAAGCGAGGACGAGTCTTTTCCGAGCAGGCGTCCCAAGGTGATGATTCTCGGCGGGGGGCCCAACCGGATCGGCCAGGGTATTGAGTTCGATTACTGCTGCGTCCAGGCCGCATTCGCCCTTCGCGAGGAAGGCTACGAGTCGATAATGGTGAATTCGAACCCTGAGACCGTAAGTACCGACTACGATATTTCCGACAGGCTGTATTTCGAGCCGCTCACCCTGGAGGACGTGCTCAATATTGTAGATATCGAAAAACCAGACGGTGTGATTGTACAATTCGGCGGCCAGACACCGCTTAAACTTGCAGCGCCCCTCGCCGATCAGGGCGTGCCGATAATCGGCACCCAGCCGTCGAGCATTGATCTGGCAGAAGACCGCGAACGTTTCGGCGGGTTGCTGGAAGATCTCGGTGTCGACCACCCGGAATACGGTATTGCCTACGATCCGGATCAGGCGCGCAAGATCGCCACTAATATCGGTTATCCGGTGCTGGTGCGGCCGTCATATGTACTGGGCGGCCAGTCGATGGTTATCGTTTACAATGAAAACTCGCTGATCCGCTATATGAAATCAGCCATTGACGCCTCGCTCGGCAAATCGATCCTGATCGACCGCTACCTCGAGGATGCCGTAGAGGTGGATGTGGATGCGATCTCGGATGGCGAAAGAACGGTAATCGGTGGTATCATGCAGCATATTGAAAAGGCAGGGATTCATTCCGGGGACTCGGCCTGTGTGATGCCTCCCTTTAAGCTTGATCCTGAAGTCCTGAAAAGAATGCGGAAAGTCACAGCCAAGCTGGCCGAGAGTCTGGAGGTCAAAGGGCTGATCAATATCCAGTATGCGGTTAAAGGTAAAAAACTCTACGTGCTGGAGGTGAACCCAAGAGCCAGCCGCACTGTGCCCTATGTTAGCAAAACAATCGGCGTCTCGCTGGCCAAACTGGCCGCCAAGGTCATGATCGGCCGGAGTCTTAAGGAACTCGATTTTACAGAGGAGCGCAGCTTCGACCACATATCGGTCAAGGAAAGCGTACTGCCCTTTATCAAATTCCCAAACGTGGATACCCTTCTGGGCCCCGAAATGAAATCCACCGGAGAAGTTATCGGCCTTGACCGCACCTACGGGATGAGTTTCGCCAAGGCACAGATTGGTGCTGGAAACGCCCTGCCTACAAAGGGTTCAGTGGTGATTAGCCTGGCGAATAAGGACAAGAAAAACCTCCTGCCCTCGTTGAAAAAACTTTCCAAGCTGGGATTCAAGATATACGCAACCAGAGGAACGTACGATTTTCTTGGAAAGAGCAGTATTAAAAGCGCGCACGTTTTCAAGGTGGGCGAGGGCGAACCAAATATCGTCAATCTAATCGAGAACGATAAAATCGGCCTGCTGATCAATACCCCCATGGATGAAAAAAGCCAGTACGATGCTGCGGCCATGCGCAGGGCCGCCTTGATCCACGGAACACCCTATGTTACGACCACCTCCGGGGCGATAGCGGCTGTCGAGGGAATTGAGGCTCTTAAAAAAGGAAAGCTCGAAGTGAGATCTCTGCAGGAATATTACAAATGAAAAAGATTATGGTAATCGATGACGTCCCCGAGAACAGGGAGATCTTTACCACCCTTCTGGAGGATCAATACCAGGTTATAGAGGCATCCGACGGCAAGCAAGGGCTTGAACTGGCGGAAAAAGAGATCCCTGATCTGATGTTTGTGGATATTTCCATGCCAGGGATGAGCGGGCTGGAATTTATTGAACAGTTGCGCAAGCACGATACCCTTTATCATATTCCGGTAATCGTGGTAACAGCGCATTCGGTGTTCAGCGCGAAAAAAGCGGTAGCAAAAGGTTGTAACGGCTATCTACTCAAACCGCTGATCCCTGAAAAAATTCTGCAAAAGGTAGAAGAATGGATAGAGCAGCCTTAAACGGAACCAGCCCCGGCTTGTATTTGCTTGCCGGATGTGCAAGGCAGTCCACTGCAATATCGCTGCTTGTAGTTTTACTTTTCACTTCCGCCTGCTGGGGGCCGGTCAATAACCCCAACCGGGTTGCAGAACAGTTTATTGAGGCGGTAAGCACCGGCTCAACGGCAATACTGGATTCGATTGTTGCCTGGGACGAGGTGGTTATTAACGACTACTATGTGACCGGAGATTATTTCAACGCCCAGACCCCTGAAAAAAAGCAGGAGATTATCCGGGATTACAAAAATAAATTTTATACTGACTATCTGCCTGGCGCCAGAAAGGTAACATACCGGGTAAAAACAGTTTATGTGGCGCGGAATATCAGCAACGCGCACATTGAGTTTTCCTTTCCTGGCCTATTGCACTCAAAGGCGAAAAAGAGCGGTGAGCTGGAATTCACGATCAAGATGAGACTTGATTCTGAAGAAAATCGTTGGTATATAGTAAATTTGGGAGATTTTCTACGTCTGAACTTTCTTCAAGGAGATTTCGATCCGAATAACTTTTACCTTCGTGAACCGATCCTGCCTTAGAACGGCACTTTTAACCTTTAAGGGATGTGGAGAAGCACAATGAACGAACTTCAGTTTCCGACCTGTTTGAAATGCAAAAACGGCGTATTGATTCCTTTGAGTGACTACGGTCGTGACGGGGCTTCGATAATGTACAAGGCATGGGTCTGTACGAACCCGGACTGTGGATTCCACCTGCGAATAGACAACGGGGAGGTGAGCATCGGCAAGGACATCGGCCAGTCTTTCAAATAAAAAGCTCTTGAAATTTTTTCGAGAGCGACATTCATTACCAGCTTGTGGAAACGCGGGTGCTGATAGATTTTAAGAATTTTTCTGATCGAATGGTCAGGGCGCTTTCAAGAATGTCCTTATCAATGGATCAGTCTACTTATATCATCTTGTATCTGTATTTTACATAAGCAAGTATGTTTTATCACTTAAAGTTGTTTATTAAGATAGGCGGGAATACCGAATGCTTCCCATTCTGACATCCGCTCAAATGCAGCAGGTTGACCGTGAGACCATCGAGGTCCTCGGTCTGCCGGGCGCCGTGCTGATGGAATCCGCCGGCAGGGCCGTGGTTGAGGGGATCGAGAAACATCCGCACCTGGGCCAAACCCGCTGTCCGCTGATTCTCTGCGGAAAAGGTAATAA
>JAUVUV010000191.1 GCA_030604975.1 Candidatus Glassiibacteriota bacterium
CTCCCGATTGCTTTAAACTATCCTAACATCCAAGCGCTATTATACAAGGAGGATTACCGATCTATCCCCCGTGACGGATTAACCCGAAGCAAAAGTTCGAGAAATTCTTTTTGATTAAAGGTATTTTTGGCAATATGTTACCAGGATGCCGAAAGAGTTCATTCCAAGCCGCTATTCTTAAAGAACCTCATTGACAACAAAGGTTAAAAACTGAATATTATAAAAGGCGCAACTAAATTTTAGACCTGGCTGGTTAACCATTTCGTGTTTCGATAGGTTCTATGTGGGACTTGCTGGAAAAATACGATTTTCTTGATGAGATCATTGAGAAAGATCCGAATTACAGTAAGGAAGCCTATGTATTCATCCTCGATTCCCTTCGGGTGCTGCTGGAGAGCTTTCAGGAGGCCCGCCATGTCTCCGGCCAGGAGCTGAGTGAGGGCTGCCGCTGCCGGGCACTCGAGCTTTACGGCCCGCTGGCACGAAGTGTGCTTGAGTACTGGGGGATCAGGAGTACAGAGGATATCGGGGAGATCGTTTTCAACCTGATCGAGGCCAATCAGCTCACCAAGACCGAGCAAGACAGAAAGCAGGATTTCAAGAACGTTTTTGATTTCGAGCAAGCTTTCGAAAAAAACTATCCCTGGGGTAAAGCTACCTGATTGAAATTTCCTTCTCACCACAGTCAACTTTACCTGCTGACACCGACCATCTCAATTAATTTTACAGCTAAAACTTGCGCTTTGCTTATTCCTTTCGTAATATTCTCTCGTTACTCAAAATCCATCCTTTCCCACAGCTTATGATCTTCTCTCAAGGAGGCTCCCGTGAAAATCACAGTAATCGGTGCCGGCAATGTCGGCGCTACCACCGCCTGCAAGCTGGCCGAAAAAGACTTCGCCAATGAATTAGTACTTCTGGACATTGTTGAGGGTATCCCGCAGGGAAAAGCTCTGGATCTTTGGGAGTCGGCACCCATCGAAGGATTCGACACCCGCTGCTTTGGCACGAACAGTTATGAAGAAACAGCCGATAGCGATATCGTGGTGGTCACCGCAGGTCTGCCGCGCAAGCCAGGAATGAGCCGGGACGATCTTCTCGATGCAAACACCAAAATTGTAAAAAGTGTAGCCGAAAATATCAAACAACAATGCCCTGAGGCGATTGTTATCGTGGTCTCCAATCCTTTGGATGTAATGACCTACGCCACGCTGAAAGTAACCGGTTTCTCCCCGGAACGGGTTTTCGGCATGGCCGGTATTCTGGACACGGCCCGTTTCAGATCATTTATTGCTCTGGAGTTAGGGGTTTCTGTGCGTGACATCTCGGCCATGGTACTGGGAGGCCATGGAGATTCGATGGTTCCCCTGCCGCGCTATACCACGGTCGCTGGAGTACCTCTGCCTGAAATAATGAACCAGGAAACAATCGACAGGCTGATCCAGCGTACGCGGGACGGCGGAGCTGAGATTGTCAAGCACCTCAAGACCGGAAGTGCCTACTACGCTCCTGCTGCGGCAGTAGCCGAGATGGTCGAATCTGTGATCAAAAACAAGAACCGTGTGCTGCCCTGCGCCTGCTACCTTCCTGGCCAGTACGGGCTGGAGGATGTATATGTCGGTGTGCCTGCCATGCTTGGCAGCCGGGGCGTGGTAGAGATAGTCGAACTCGATTTGACTGCCGAGGAGAAAGCTGCTCTGCACAAATCCGCCCAGGATGTCAAGGCCAATATCGCCAAGCTCAGTTTCTGAGAGGAATTGACATCAAGAGGAGGTCGTGGTGAGAACAATCCAGTTAAGCGAGGTAACTGACCGGGTCCGAAAGCTTTGCCAGCAGGCCAACAGTGAACTCGGGGATGACGTGATCAATGCGCTTCGCAAGGCTCGTGAAGTGGAAGAGTCACCCACTGGACGCAGGATCCTGGACCAGATACTCGAAAACGCCCGGATTGCCAAAGACAGGACTGCCCCCCTTTGCCAGGATACCGGTTTCGCAGTGTTTTTCGCCGAACTCGGCACCGAGGTTGTCCTGGAAGGCGGGGGCACGCTGAAAGATGCAATCAACCGGGGAGTGGCCCAGGGTTATAAGGAGGGATTCCTGAGGAAATCCATTGTCAGTGATCCACTCAACCGTGTCAATACCGGAGACAATACCCCGGCGGTGGTTCATCTCACCCAGGTTCCGGGCGGCAGGCTCACCCTGACATTCGCTCCAAAGGGCGGCGGCAGTGAAAACATGAGCCGGCTGGCAATGCTCAAACCCGCCGACGGCCTGGAAGGTGTCAAGAACTTCGTGGTCGAAACCGTGGAAAAAGCCGGGGCCAACCCCTGCCCTCCAATCGTTGTTGGGGTGGGAATCGGGGGCACGTTCGATTACTCCGCTTATCTGGCTAAGAAAGCGCTGCTGCGGAGGCTGGACAGCAGGAACCCGGATCCGTTTTACGCCAAACTCGAAGAAGAACTTCTCGAACTGGTCAACCGGACCGGGGTGGGGCCGCAGGGTCTCGGCGGCACAACCACAGCCCTGGGCGTGCTTGTTGAAGCCCATCCCTGCCATATCGCCAGCCTTCCGGTTGCGGTCAACATGCAGTGCCATTCAGCACGGCACATGTCGGCTAGCTTTTGAGTTAGCGGGATTTTGATAATTGCACTTAAATTTTTTGGTAATTCACGCTGAGATAAAATAAAAGGAAGGTGGGAGCGTAACCCCATTCCCGTTGTAACTTTCATAACCGCACGAATGGAGAAAAGTAAGCTCATGAGCCAGGTCATTTCACTTTCTCCGCCGCTTTCCGATGAGGACGTAATGCGCCTCAGGATCGGGGACGAAATCAGTTTGAACGGCGTGATCTATACGGCCCGCGATGCGGCTCATAAAAGGCTTGTCGAGCTTATCGACAAGGGCCAGGAGCTGCCATTCGACATTCGCGGGGCGATTGTCTACTATGTCGGCCCCACTCCTGCAAAACCAGGAGAGGTGATCGGCTCCGCCGGACCGACCACCAGCTACCGGATGGACTCTTACACCCCGGCGCTGCTCGCTCAGGGACTCAAGGGAATGATCGGCAAGGGAAACCGCGGTCCTGAAGTGCTTGAAGCGATGAAAAAAGAAAAGGCGGTTTATTTTACCGCTGTGGGTGGGGCCGGCGCGCTGATTGCCGATTGGATAACCTCATGCGGGGTAATTGCCTATGAAGACCTGGGCGCAGAGGCAATACACAGGCTCGAGGTCAAGGATTTCCAGGTGGTGGTGGCCAATGATGCTTATGGCGGGGATCTGTTCAAGGAGGGAATCGCACGCTACAGAAAAGATTAGACCATTCCTCCTTTTTACTTTAAAAATATCTTCTTTTCTTTGGTGCTGAAATTTTCTTCCGGTGCCGCCGTGCTGCTT
Source organism: Candidatus Glassiibacteriota bacterium (assembly GCA_030604975.1). GTDB lineage: Bacteria > Gemmatimonadota > Glassbacteria > GWA2-58-10 > GWA2-58-10 > JAUVUV01. Next base: position 3,394 of record JAUVUV010000191.1, read on the forward strand.
TTTCCTCCTCAGCTGAGATTGTTTTGCGCTCTATGGTTTCCTTTTTTTCTGCAGACTCCTATTTTTTCTTCTTTCCCTTTCCAGTGCGTCTGGCCCGGTACTCGGCAAGGGCCTTATCCCTGGCCGTAGTGAACTTTCTGAACTCTCGAAGAACGTGCTGCGTGGTTTGAACATAATGGCTTGAGGCCTTGATTACCAAAACCAGAAAGATTATTGCCGGAATTAAAATCAGGATTATGTTTAACCCTCTCTGGTCTTCAAAAGCCGCATCAAAGCCAGCGGAGACCATCAGATAAACAAGCCCTCCCATAATCGCCAAGCACAGAAGAATCACGAAAACGCTCAGGCTGATAACGGTATACTCCTTGCGCCGGATATCTCTTATTGTCTCATAACCGGCCAGATCAAACTTATCGCCCCTGTATATCTTGGCCTGCTTACGTTCACTCGGTATGAGTGCCCTGACAAGCCAGATAAACATCAAAAGCAGTATGAGACCGAACGTGGCTGTGATGAGGAAAATTTTCATCTCGGGCGGCATGAATATCCCTTGTAACCAGAGAAAAGGCCGGAGTTGAGGCTGGAGACGGAAGCAGCGGAGAAAAGGCCGCCTGGGGAGTAATTATTCCGTAGCCCGGCTCAGACCGAGTTTTACTCTTTCGATATAACTCAATAGCTCGGTAAGCCGGACAGCGAAATTATCCTCGACCACGAGGACCTCTCCGCTGGCAAAGCGTATGTCGTGTATGTAGATATCCACGTTTTCACCGGCCAGCTTATCCAGGGTGATGATCTCATCCTTTTTCCAGTTAATAGCTTCCCTAAGCGTAACCCGAGTTTTGCCCAGTTCCGCGCGCAGTTCTATCGAAATATCGTTTAACTGCTTGAGTTCCGTGGGATGCTCGGGCTTCTGGCTCAAATCGAAGTTCTCCAACTCAAGCTTATTTATTTTCGGCAGATCCGACTTTTTTTCCATGTAATCTCCAGGGCTTTAAAATATCCGGTCGCACCGGCTGCCAAATATGGCGACATGTTGTGTCGAAAACCGCTCCGCAGACAACAAAGTTAGCAATTTTCATACCAATAACTGTATAACTGGCCTGTATCTTAAGTCTTTACTTCCATATCGCTCAAACTATCCGCGAGAGCCACCAGTTGCTCAACTCTTAATTCTTCCGGCCTGCAGGATAATTTCAATCCTGTGGATTGCTCCAGCCGGGCGATTTCCTCTGCTGAAACAGCAAAACGGTGATCATGTCGAAGTATTTTCTGGATCTGTTTCCTGCGGTTCAAAAACAGGCGGCGCACCAGGGCCTCGAAAAGGGCCTCATCATCGGCACGGCGCTGGCGGGGCTTTGCGAAATCCAGCTTAACCAACGCAGAATCGACCTTCGGGCGCGGGCTGAAATTTTCCCGGCCTACCCGGAACAGATACTCCACTTCCGAGTTGTAGGAAACGAACACTGTCAACATGCCATAGGGTTTCTGTCCAGCAGATGTGTTGAGTTTGCGCGCCACCTCCTCCTGAAGCATCAGTACCACGGTTCCCAGCAGGTTATGCGAACCGATCAAGGCATAGAGCAGCGAATTTGTTATTCTGTAGGGGATGTTCCCCACCACTAGAGGCTTTAGAGGTGCGCAGGAGGCGGCCCAGCGGGCGTAATCGAACTGCAGCGCATCCTCTCTAAGTATCGATACTTGCGGCATTTCCTTGAATGCCAGTTCCAGTTTTTCGGCCAGTCTGCTGTCGATTTCCAGGGCGGTGAGCCGTCCTGCCC
>JAUVUV010000181.1 GCA_030604975.1 Candidatus Glassiibacteriota bacterium
AGGCAACGAGGATATCCTCGTCGAAAAGAGATTCACGGAAAATACGCTCCAGTTCGTTTCCCAAAACACCATTGACCACATCATTGTCTCTGAGAGCTTTACGGGCGTCATCAACAGTTAGTATCGCTTTCAGAGTGTCCTTTTCGCCTACAAATGGGACGTTAATATAAGCTTCAAGATCATCATTTTTCAGCGAGACTTTTATCTGTTTCCATTCTTCAGTCACTTGATTCTACCTCTAGTAAAGATCTGAGAAACAGGGAGAAACGGATAAAGAATACGACTAGATGCAATCTATATATAATAAAAAATTAAGGGAAGTAAATATTTTAAGCTAATAAACCAAATAAAAAGATATTAGAGACGGAAGAAAAATTCTGTTAGAATCTATAAAAGCGAAGGCTTTAATCATCTGCCGAGACAATCTCTCGGCAGGGATCAAGCCAGGGGATGAGTAGAAGATGGTTCGCGCAAAATGGGCGTCTGGCTGGATAAAAAGATATGTACTGATTGCCGGATATGTTATATTACTGAGCAATGAAAAATCCGATAGGCGTACGGTATAACAAGCTTCCCGGAGCCAGTCAACTTTTCCGGCTGATCCGGTTGTAGATACGAAATGAAAAATAGGTGACTGCTGAAATCCAGAAAACCGTTCGAGAGAAGACCGATATCTGGTAAGAAAAAGAGTGATCCAACTGGTCGCCCAGCACGACGGCAAGGCCGCTTGCAATGACCAGCCAGAGCAGAACGAACTGGATTCGGCGGTTTGGTTGAGATTGCATAATAGTCCAGGTTGTGTTTAAAAGTAGCGAGTTATCTACGATAGCTAAAGTAAAAACGGTAAAGCATTTCAAGTCAGGCGGCAATTTGCCAGCAAGCGCCTCTTGTCACCGCCTATTCTGTTGGACGCCTGGCCGGGTGACAAGAGCTGCTACTGAGTGGAACGTGAGCAGCGCGAGGTGAAAGATGCGTATTCTGGTTACCGGAGGCGCGGGGTTTCTGGGATCCCACCTCTGCGATTATCTGATCGAGAAAGACCACGAGGTTATTTGCATCGACAACCTGATTACCGGCAACATCGGAAATATCGGGCATCTCAGCGGTAGCGAGAAGTTTCATTTTATCAAGCATGATGTCACCGAGTACATATTTATCCCTGGCCATCTGGACGCCGTGCTTCATTTCGCCTCTCCCGCCTCCCCGGTGGACTACCTCGAGTACCCGAGTCAGACACTCAAGGTCGGTAGCCTGGGTACCCACAAGGCCCTGGGTCTGGCCCGTGAAAAAGGTGCGAGGTTCCTGCTCGCTTCAACCAGCGAGATTTACGGCGACCCAATGGTACATCCGCAGCCAGAGGATTACTGGGGCAATGTAAACACGATCGGTCCGCGGGGCGTCTATGACGAGGCCAAAAGATTTGCTGAGGCAATGACAATGGCTTACCACCGTTTCCACGGGATCGAAACCCGGATCGTGCGGATATTCAATACATACGGCCCCCGGATGCGTCTGAACGATGGCCGGGTTGTACCGAATTTTATCAGCCAGGCGCTTTCCGGCAAGCCTCTGACAGTTTACGGTGACGGTTCCCAAACCCGCTCTTTCTGCTACTACACGGACATGATAGAGGGTATCTACAGGCTGCTGAAATCCGATGTTGATACCCCGGTGAATCTCGGAAACCCAAACGAATATACGATTCTGGAATTCGCGAAAAAGATTATCGAGGCTACCGGCAGCGCCGATGGAATAATTCATAAAAAGCTGCCACAGGACGACCCGAAAGTCAGGTGTCCGGATATCACCAAGGCAAGAGAGCTTCTCGGCTGGGAGCCTAAAGTTTCGCTTGATGAAGGCCTCAAAAAGACGATCGGTTTTTTCAGCAAATCCGTTTGAGTAACAGATACCGATATGGGTCAGCCCCCTGCCCTACCAAGCTGGTATCGCTTTACTTTATCCCGTGTTTTCCTTTATATTCTGCCCAGTTGGCCTTGAGATCGACAAACTCCTCAAAACTCTTGCGGAGAAGGAAAGGATTGGTTTCTTTTTCCCGGCCGATGGTCGAGCTGGGCGCCACCCCGTAATCGTGTCCAGGATAGACTTTGGTCTCATCCGGCAGCTTCATCAGTTTATTATGCAGGCTGTCGTATTCAGCCTTGGCGCCCCTGCTGAGGTCTGTGCCTCCCACCTTGCCCACGAAAAGGGTATCACCGGTCAGCAGAATATCATCACAAAGCACGCAGATAGAATCCTCAGTATGCCCTGGCGTGTGGATGATTTTCAGTGTCAATACGCCTAGAGCCAGTTCCTCTCCGCCTTCCACTTGCAAATCCGCCCTGTCACCGGTGATTTTGTGCATCACGATAAGAGCTGAAAGGTGCCTTGCGATGTCATGGGCCCCAACAGTGTGATCGTAGTGATCATGGGTGCAGATAACGTATTTCAGCTTGCATTTATGACGCTCATTGAGCTCCAGAAAGAGGTCTGGGCGGCCCGATGGGTCCACTACCGCAGAACACCTGCCACTCCTGTCAGCTAGAAAATAGCCGAAGTTACGGTCACCGCCTGTCCTCACCTGTTCGAAGATCATCGGTCATCTCCTTTACAGATTTATATGAACAGCATAATGGTTGTGGATATCTTATTGTTGTAATAGGCTTGCAAGAGTAATATTAGATATAGTCAAGTTAAAGCGCAACTTTCAAGAGCACTCTCTCAGAGGGCCTGTTCTGAAAATGAAAACCAGGCTGCGTTAATAACCATATAATCGTTTGCATGGTAAAATTATAACATATATAATGAGATAGGAACTACCCAGTCTTGGAAAATTCTTCCGCCTCGAACGCGACTCAAGGTCGGTGCAGGCGAATGTGTGGCGAGAATGTCAGATCTACCAGCGAAATATCTCAAAATAAAAAAGCGGATAGAACAGGACAAGCTCGAGCTCGAACGGGTTCGGGAGGAACTTGAAGCGCTCGGCTCGTCTCTTAAAAAGGATTACATTCGGGAGGTACTTAAGCCACCGGTTGAGGGGACATCCCCACCCGGCCATGCCGGTGCGTGGAACAGGATGTGCCGAAAGTGCTTCAACAGCTGCAAGCAGCCGGAGACAGTAAAAATTTATCGCTGTGCCAAATACGAGCCGTTGGACTGACTATATTTTGGGCCGGTTTGAGGTGAGCATCCTCCCGCCGTCCACAGGCAGGATCGCTCCTGTCACCCAGCGGCTGGAATCACTGGCCAGATAAAGCGCCGCATTGGCAATATCCTCGGGCCTGCCGTTCCGGCCAAGCGGGTGGCATGGTTTGAGTTTGTTTAAAAATTCTTCCACTCCCTGCTCTCCGAATATCGGTATGGAAAGCTCGGTGTTTTCCACCGCTGCTGGACAGATAACATTGACCCGGATCTGGTCGGGTGCGTGTTCCAGGGCCAGGGTCTGGCTGATCATCTGCACCGCGGCCTTGCTGGTGCAATAAAGACCGGCCCCGAGCATTGGCCTCAGGCCAGCCACCGAGCTGATAGTGATAATCGATCCCCCACCGCGTTGTTTCATGTGCGGGATCACCGCTACGCTGAAACGCCAGGGCGCCCAGACATTTGTGCGCATCAGCAGTTCGTAAGTTTGATCGTCGGCCTGGGCCAGGTTGTCAAAACGCATAACCCCGGCATTGTTCACCAGCACATCGATACCGCCGAACCTGTTGAGGGCCGTTTTTACCAGGCCCTGTATCTGGGCCTGGTCGGTGACATCGCAGGGCAGGGGAAGGATTTTATCTTCAGAGGCCCCGAGTGAGGCTGCCGTCTCCTGGAGTTTTTCAATTCTTCTGCCACAGATTACGACCTTAGCGCCTTCTTCCACAAAGGCGAGGACAATCTCTCTGCCGATTCCTGTTCCGCCGCCTGTGACTATTGCTATTTTTCCGTTCAGCACTCCCATGAGAAACCTCCATAAGTAAGGTTGGGATAGTGTCAATTCAATGTTAAGCCGGGGTGCCCGGGGCCACTCCCCCCGCCATCCGATGCCTTTTTCAAATGAAACAGGCCGATAGCCAGTATCACAACCAGGTAGCCGATAACGATAATGTAATCAAGAACGGTCATCTGGTAATCCAGCCTTAATTTTGGGAGCTTTTCTTTGATAAGGGTGTAATTTATGGTAATAAAACCGGTTAAAAGATTAATCAAAATATACGAGAGCGGGTTCGTTCGAAAGGATTTTGTTATTTGGGTTCACGTTGGAGTCAGGGATGATGACATATTCAATGGAAGGCATAAAGATAAAAACTCTGAACGGAGCGAGTGATGAACTGCCGATCTATCAAAGCTTTAGGGTTGATAATTATTTACAAGAACAATAAATTGTTCTCTGGTTCCCTGTAACATCAACATAGGAGAGGACGCGATGCGCAAGATCTTTTACTCACTGACAATTTTTCTGATCATTTTCTTTTTCAATTCGCTGAATGCCAAGGATGTCGTGCTCGGGGTAGGCGGCAGGGTCGGCGCAACACTGGACCCGGACCAGGTGCATCTGGGTATCCACCTCGATCTCGGCGAGCTTGCCGAGCGGGTGCGCGTTCAGCCGAGCGTGGAAATCGGTTTCGGCAATGATATCACCCTGGTGGCGGTTAACCCGGAGGTTGTCTACCTTTTCAATAAGAGAAGCAAATGGACACCCTATGCAGGCGGCGGACTTGGATTGAATATAGTAAACCGCGACCGTCCTTCACCGGGTCAGGATAATACCGAGCTGGAAGTAGGTTTGAACCTGCTGGCTGGTATAGAGACAATGGTTAGCAGTTCCACGAGGCTATTTTTCGAGGGCAAGTTTGGAGTGGGGGACAGCCCCGATTTCAAGGTTACATGCGGGTTTACCATTATACATTAGAGCCTTTTGAGGGTATCCCCGGCCGTGGGGGCGGCGGTCCGCCCGCCGCTGCCTGCGCCGGCGGACGGCTCAAAGCCGCTTATTGCGGCTTTGCAGCGCGCTTGCTTTGCGCGCACCGCCGCCCCGAACGCTGAGCAACCTACATAGATCCCTGATTTCTACCTCCAAAATATAATACCCATTCCTTTTAATCTTACTGAAAGTGGTTTTCTGCTGATTTTAAGAATTATCCACGCTTTGAAAATCAGACATGAACCATGGCCTTTTACTCCCTGAAAAGTGCCTCGTAAATCCTGCCCTCTCTATCCGAAGCGAGAATAAGTATAGGACCTTCTTTAGGGGCTTTTTTCGGACCGGTGACATTATTAAGGCCATCAATAGGGGGAATAAGCTCAAAGGGTTTACCAGAGGGTTTCAGCGCGTCTGGCGTAAAATACTGAAGAAAGACCCGGTTAAGCCTATGTTTATTCTCACGCTGGCCATAGGAGCTATAGATTGCCACAGGGAGATTTCTACACCAGAGTACGATTGGCCGCGTGGGGTGGCTGC
>JAUVUV010000023.1 GCA_030604975.1 Candidatus Glassiibacteriota bacterium
CGAGCTCTTGCCTGATCCGCTCACCCCGCTGACAACAACAAGCTTGTTGCGCGGAAGATCGAGATCGATATTTTTCAGGTTATGCTGGCGCGCACCTTTTATTTTAATCCTTTTCACAGCGGTGCTTTACTCTGGATATGATGGGAAATAGTAGAGGGGGCCGGAATATTTAAAGCCCTTTTCAACCCGTTACATTTACTTTTTCTGCACGGGGGAGAACAGGATCAACGCTTCCTCGATGCGTTTGATATCAACCACCGTGTTTTTACACGGTCCCTCGGGCCTGCAGTTGGGCACAGCGAATGTCGGGATCACAGGGGCTACATCCTGGATGCCGCTCACCAGGTCCCGTTCACATGCCACGGCGATAATACGGCTCGGATTGTGGTCGTGGATAAGCTTGCGGGCGAGCTCGCCGCCTGGCACGGTATGAACCAGGCTACCGTAGCGGTCTCCCAATACCTGGACGCTTTTTAGCATCTCCGGGGTGAGACAGCGGGGCAGGAGAATCATAAGGGGGCCGGTATCGGTATTCAGCCTGGCGCTGCGCACAAGCGCATTGCTCAATTTAATGAAAGAGTTGCTCATCCGGTCACGGCTGATACCGAATCGGTTGCCAAGCCGGACTGTCATCGGAACCAGAAGATTGAGAGTCTTCTGTACTAATTCCATCCGCCAGGGAAGACGGATACCGGTCAGCAGAGGCAGAGAGATCGAGACAAACCAGAGCACCACCATGCTGCAAAAGAATATCAGAACAGCCAACACGCCTTTGGCCAGGAGGTGATGCCAACCTTCGAGCCTGGGATAAATCATGTAAAAAAACAGGAAAGCTGCAGTTATCAACGCCAAAAGGCATAATAAGGCAAAACCGATAAAGACCCGCTGGTCCTCGTCCAGGTTCCCCTCATGTGCCTCCAGGCTGCCGTCCCAGCTCACCCACTCATCGCCCAGTTTACGGTCTCTGGTCCGTGATTCCGGGGCCATCTTATTTTTTGTTTCGTCTCTTGTCCGCCTTTTGCTCTGGGTTTCCATCGCCTCCAGCATCTCCCAAGCAGGATATTGCAGGTCATCACACAGGCCTGTTGTTTAAACGCCATGCGGCTTGTCCATGGACTATTTTGGCAATACAACGGAAGAGTTCCGATTAGTGGCTTCTCAGGCGGTGCTGTTCAGGTCCTTTAACAGTTTGTTAAGCTCCACGGCATGCATTCGCGCGCCCATGAACAACGGCTCAACCGAAAAACTGGGACAGGAGAAACAATCTTGGCCGAAATGCTTTTCAAGCACTTTCCTGGCCTCCGGACTCACCTTTGCCGTTTCGGCCATGGTCATATTTTCAGTGAATTTATCCCCCATCTTGGCATGCTCCACCAGTTGGTTGTCGGCCCTGAAAGGGACGAAAAGTCTGCTCACACTTTCTCAGAAATAAACATTTAGCGCTGATTCAGACTGCCTCAACACCTTTAATTTCGGGGATTTTTTCTTTGAGAGCCCTTTCCACACCCATTTTAAGTGTCATCTCAGCACCAGGGCATCCTGAGCAGGCTCCCTTGAGATGCACCTGCACAATATTGTCTTCCGTAATCCCGACAAGTTCGATATCTCCGCCATCGGCCTGAAGGTATCCACGGATTCCTTCAATCACTTTTTCCACTTTCTCTTTCATATCATTCCCTCCAGTTACTTTGATTTCTCAAGAGGCTGGATTTGAATTAATAGTTTTTTACACTTCCCGAAACCGTCCCTGGCCATAGGCCAGCTTTTTGATTTTTTCCATTTTTCTTCGGTAATATTCTAGATTGGGTGGATCCAGGTCAACCGCTTTACGGATATAGGTGAGCGCCCGGTAATATTCTTTTTTCAGATAGTAAATCTCGGCTATTGTATCCAGGTAATAAGGATTGTCCGGCTCGATCTGCAGCGAGTGTTTGCTCAGAACCAGGGCCTCGACCAGGTTGACACCCAATTGGGAATAAGTCCAGGCGAGGTTATTCATCGCACTGGCATGCAGGCTGTCCAGTCTGAGGCAGACCCTGTAAGCATGGATAGCATCATCCAGATTCCCCTGCTGGAGATAGATGTTGCCTAGAATATATTGCAAATCGGCGTTGTTGGGATCTTCCCCGGCGGCTTCCTCAAGATGGTGCTGTGCTTTGGGCAGATTCCCCTGATTGAGAAGCATCCGGCCGAGAAAGAGGTGGTAATTAGAGAAAAAATGTAGGGTAGAAAATCCGGCCAACACCAGCAGGATAATTGCAATGACTCTTGGAAAGCTGAGCTTTTTCCCTCCAGGGGAAGGATTATTATAATTTCCAACCCTGGGGTCACGCAGGTTGGCCTCCCAGCGGGAAAGTGCACCCGAGAAACCTTCCAGGAACCTTTCAGCAGACGAACTGCACGCCGGGCAGTGGCCGCTTTTCTCAAGGCATTCTTTGCAGAAATTTTCTCCGCAGCCGGGACAATGTGCAACAGCAACTCGATCCGGATGCATGCTGCAGCGGTTCGTATTGTATGTGCCATAACCGTCCATATAAAAGCAATATATACTTTATTTTGGATAATTCCAAGCAGTTTTAGCCAACGTGGGATGGAAAACATCCGAACTGTCCAGTTTCGATTGGACAACTTCCTGAATGGTGAGCCCTCATTGCTCTGAAGAGATGATAGAGAGTAATTCTTTCCTTAATTTAACGATTTGCCCTTTTATCCTGTTATTTTCTGCCCCTACGATTATTGTACTCTTGACAAAGTTTTCCGCCCGTAATACAATCAATTACGTCAATGAAACGGCTTGATTTTATACCGCTTACACCGGTAAAAGGTCTGCCGGTAGGCTAACTGAAAGTTTCCGGCCAGGGAGAGTGACTGTCCGCGGGCTGGGCTTGGAGCCGTTTTTAATTTCGGTTTGCAAGACATCCGAATGCGATCCATTTCCAAACATTGGGAGTAGTGCATGGACATTTCTGAACTTCTGTTGTTCGCCCAAAAGCAGGGTGCCTCGGATCTCCACATCAGTGCCGGAGAACCCCCGCGCATCCGGGTTCACGGGGATATGATGCCGGTCAAAGTGCCCCCGCTGGACAAAAAAGAAGTCCATAACATGATTTATGACATCCTGAACGACCGGCAGCGCAAAATATTCGAGGAAACCCACGATATTGACTTTTCCATGGAACTCGGTGATGTTGCCCGTTTCCGGGTGAATGTTTTCGTGCAGCACCGTGGAGAGGGGGCTGTTTTCCGCACCATTCCCTCGGAAGTCCTCTCGTTCGACAAGCTCGGCCTGCCTCAGACAATGCGTAACTTCGCCAAGCTGGAGAAAGGTATCGTGCTGGTGACCGGTCCCACCGGCAGTGGAAAGAGCACGACCCTGGCTGCGGTAGTCGACCTGATCAACGAGGAACGTCACGGGCATATTTTGACAATCGAGGACCCGATCGAGTTCGTACACAAGTCGAAAAACTGCCTGATCAGCCAGCGGGAGGTTGGCCCTCACACGCATTCATTTGCAAACGCCCTGCGCGGCGCCCTTCGTGAAGACCCGGATGTGATCCTGGTGGGAGAAATGAGAGACCTGGAAACCATTCAGCTCGCTCTCACTGCAGCGGAGACCGGCCACCTGGTGTTCGGTACTCTGCACACCTCGAGCGCTCCCAAGACTGTGGACCGTATTGTTGATGTTTTCCCGGGGGAGGAACAGGGCCAGATCAGGGCGATGTTCGCCGAAAGCTGCCGATCCGTGGTGAGCCAGGTGTTGCTGAAAAAGAAAGAAGGCAAGGGCAGGGTGGCAGCCCTGGAAATCATGATCGGCACCCCGGCGGTGCGAAACCTGATACGCGAGGGCAAAGTCGCACAGCTACCCTCTGCCTTGCAGACCGGGCATAAATGGGGCATGCAGACACTCGATCAGCACCTCAAAGAGCTGGTTTCCAAGGGTATCGTAACCAAAGAAGCCGCACTCGTTTACGCGGCAGATCCGGAACTGTTCGAACGCAGCTTCTGAACCGGCATCTTCCGATTGGGATTTCAGTTGCCAGATTCTTCTGCAATTGGTACGGCAGTGCACCGTGCCTTTCGTTGGAGCTATAAATCAGCCTAAAACTAAGGATGAGGTTACCATGGAATTCATGGACCTATTGAAACACATGGTGGAAGTGGACGCATCGGACATTTACATCACCGCGCACTGCCCGCCAATGTTCCGGGTCGAGGGAGTCACCAAGTCCTGGGGCGAGGAGATCCTGAGCGGCGAACAGACAGACAAGGTGGCCAGTTCGATCATGAACGAAAAGCAGCGCAAAGAATTCCTTGAAACTTTCGAGATGAACCTCGCCCTGGCCTATGAGGAGCTGGGCCGTTTCCGCGTGAACATTTTCAAGCAGCGCGGCCAGGTGGGTCTGGTGATCCGCCAGATCAAGATGAAAATCCTTACCCTGGAACAGCTCAAACTCCCGTCGATCCTGGCCGACATTGTCATGACCAAGCGCGGCCTGGTCCTCGTGGTCGGGGCCACTGGAAGCGGCAAGAGCACCTCGCTGGCGGCAATGATCGATCACCGCAACACCAGCTCTCCCGGCCATATTATTACTATCGAAGACCCGATCGAGTTCGTTCATGAGCACAAGAAAAGTGTCATTACACAGCGTGAGGTGGGAATGGATACCCACTCCTTTGGCGCAGCGCTCAAGAACACCCTGCGCCAGGCCCCGGACGTTATCCTGGTCGGGGAGATCAGGGATACCGAGACCATGGAGCACGCAATCGAGTTCGCGGAAACCGGCCACCTCTGTCTCGGCACCCTTCACGCCAACAATGCAAACCAGGCGATCGAGCGGGTGATGAACTTTTTCCCAGAGGAGCGCCATCCGCAGATCTATATGCAGCTATCTCTCAACCTGAGATCCATTATCAGCCAGCGCCTGATCCGCACCAAGGATGGTCATCGGGCGGCAGCAGTGGAGATCCTGCTCGATACCCCGCGTGTCAAGGACCTGATCCTGAAAGGTGAGATAGGGCTGCTTAAGGAAACTATGGGGAAAGGTACTCAGGAAGGGATGCAGACTTTCGACCAGGCGCTTCTGTACCTTTACAAGGAAGGGCGGATCAGCCTGGAGGAAGCGCTGGTCAACGCGGACAGCGCCAATGACCTGCGGCTTAAAATCAAGATGGAGAAAGTCAGCGCTGGCGAAGGGATCGAATCTGAGACGGACGGGGAAGACAGGTTAAAACTCAGCATCTAAGCCAGGAGTGAAATCCCATGCCCGTTTTTACCTGGAAAGCAAGAACAGTCAAGGGGGAGGCGCATACCGGCGAACTCACTGCTGCAAGCCCCCAGGAGGTGATCGGCTATCTCCGGCGCAAGCGTCTGATCGTGGTTTCTGTAAACGTCAAGCCTAAGGAGATCAAGCTCTCCCTCGGCGGCAGGATCAAGACCAAGGATATCGTGATTTTCTCCCGCCAGTTCGCTACCATGATCGACAGCGGGTTGCCGCTGGTGCAGTGCCTGTCGATTCTCGGCGAGCAGACAGAAAACCCCAAGCTAAGATCGACTATCAACTCAGTTAGGACTGATGTAGAGGGAGGCAATACCCTGGCCGACAGCCTCGAGAAATTTCCCAAGCTTTTTACCAACTTGTTTGTTTCCATGATCCGGGCCGGTGAGGCTGGCGGTATTCTCGACACGATCATGCTGCGCCTGAGCGAGTACCTTGAGAAAAACGACGCCATTGTGCGCAAGATCAAGGGCGCGATGATTTACCCGACAGTGGTTTTCACCGCGGCTATGGGCTGTGTGGCAGTACTGCTCATTTTTGTCATTCCGATTTTTGCCGGGATGTTCGAAGAGATGGGTATGCAACTGCCCCTGCCGACCCAGATTGTGGTCAACCTGAGCGATATTCTGATCGGCTACTGGTGGCTGATCGCGGGCGCGGTAATCGGTGGTATCTTCGGGTTGAAAGCATACAGGAAAACGGATAAAGGTGAGCTTGCCATAGATGCGCTGATGTTGAAAGTACCAGTGTTGGGTGATCTGATCCGCAAAAGCTCTGTGGCACGTTTTACCCGGACGCTCGGCACTCTGATCTCAAGCGGGGTATCGATTCTCCACGGTCTGGAGGTTACAGCCAAAACCGCCGGCAACCGGGTAGTGCACGATGCAGTGATGAGCAGCCGGGTTTCGATCGCCGGCGGAGAAACTATTACCAAACCGCTCAAGGAAGCCAACGTATTTCCGCCGATGGTGATCCAGATGATTAATGTCGGCGAGCAGACCGGCGGCCTGGATACGATGCTGATAAAAGTCGCCGATTTCTATGAGGAAGAGGTCGATACAGCGGTGGATGCGCTTACTGCCGCTCTCGAACCGATCATGATTGTCTTTCTGGGCGTTATCGTGGGCAGCATGGTTGTCTCCATGTACCTGCCGATCTTTGACCTGATAACCAAAATGCACTAACTAAACTGAAAGCTGTGCGCGCACAACGGGTTACGTACAGCTTGATCCCCAACAAGCAAGGCGGTCAGCCACTTGGAAGATTGTGAGAATGCCTTGCAAAAATTACATGGGGTGTGCTGAGGTTGGCTGTATGTTTCGAATATCCCTCCTGCATAAGGTAAGATGGAATCCGCCCACATTATCCTCCCGAATGCTGATCAAGTGGTGGATGATACTGCGGGTAGTTATCGTTTCCACTACCTTGGCTGTAGTCTGGTATTTCAGCGGCCGGGTCAGTGACTACACCACTGCCGCTTCCGTGCCGGCAGCGATCGTTTTAGTCACCGCAGCAATTTCTTTCCTCTTCTATCGCTCGGTGAAAAGAGGCAACCCCCCGGAACTCCATTATTTTTTCCACTATTTCATTGATGTCTCACTGATCAGCCTGATCAACCTGATTACTCTGCCGGTGGGAGTGAATTTCGTTCCTCTCTACGTGCTGAGCATCGCTGTGGCCAGTATCCTGAGTTTCCGTTCGGGAGCGTTTTTTACAGCCACTATGGCCTCGATTTTTTACCTGCCGGTGGGCCTGAGGATGCTGAGCCTTGGAGTTACTTTTAGACGGATGTTCGAGTTCAACGTATCGTACCTGGACGATAAATCGATTTTCTTGAATATCGGCCTGCAGATATTTCTTTTTTACGCGATCGCCACGATCACCAGCTACCTTAGTATCAAGTTGCAAAGCACCGGGTCGGAACTTGAGGACACTCGCAGGCTTCTACGGCAGCACCGGCTCGATATCAATGAGATACTTCAGAATATCGCCAGTGGCCTGGTGACCTGCAACACAGCGGGCACCGTTGTCTATGCCAACGATGCTGCGGTGAAAATCCTGGGTACTACTTCGGAAAAACTTCTGGGTCAACAGGCTGAAAGGTTTTTTGAAGATTCCTGCCCTGATATCGGCAGTATAATATACCTTGCCTCCCAGGAACAGATCGTGGTCACCCGCCGTACGGTTAGGCTTTCGGGAGCGAAGGATGGAACACCCCTGGCTGTCAGTTCTTCCCTGCTTCAGGATGAGGACGGCAAGCTGAGAGGGATTTCCCTGGTATTTGAGGATATTTCCCCCGAAATAAAAGCAAAGCAGCTGGAATTGAGAGGCGGCAAACTCGAGGCCGTGGCCGAACTGGGGGCTTCCCTTGCCCATGAGATCAAGAACCCCCTGGCTTCCATCCGCAGTGCTGTGGAATTCATGGTTGACAGCGAGCGAGCCGGTAAGGATCCACGGATGGCAAAATTGATGAAATGTATCCTCAAGGAAAGCGACCGTCTGACTGAGCTTTTGAAGCATTTTCTGAAATTTGCTTCGGGTAGTTTTGGCCCTGCCGAAAGCGTGAACCTGGGCCAACTGCTGGAGGAGGTCTACCAGTCGGTGAGCCATCACCCGGACTGGCGCAGCAGTGTGAAAGTTGAAGTGGCCCCGGATGTTTCGCCAATGTGGGTCATGGCGCACAGGTCCTCCTTGTGCCAGGTGTTTTATAATCTGATGATCAACGCGGTCCAGGCAAAAGGTACAGACGGAAGACAAACATCACGGATAGTTATTGAAAGCGCAGAACGAAGGCAGGTAAGCCGGCCAGAGGAATCCGGGAAAGCAAGTTTCCATCGATTGTGCTTCCGCGACAACGGGCCGGGAATCGAAAAGGAGGTCCGCAAGCGGATATTCGAACCCTTTTATACTACGCGAAAAGGAGGATTCGGACTGGGCCTGGCCATGGTGCACCGGATTGTCAATGCGCTGGGCGGTTTGATTGACGTGGAGGATTCCCCGGACGGACCGGGAGTGGCATTTATTATCTCCCTGCCCGGGGCCAGAGAGAATAGCATAACCGATGATTCTGGGAAAGAACCGGAAAAAATCTGCCGCAAAGAGAAAAAGTTGTCCAAAACCGGAGCTAAAAGTAAATGAATAAGGTTCTGATTATCGACGATGAGCAATCTCTGCTCACCACGCTGGAGATGCTTTTTACCTCCAAGGGCTATTCTGTCCAGACTGCCGGTGGGGGCAAGCAGGGGCTGGAAATACTCACCTCGGATAATCTGCCGGATTTGCTGATTTCTGATATCAAGATGCCGGACCTGGATGGGATCGAGGTGCTGCGCGAGGTTAAAAAAATCGATCCTTACCTGCCGGTAGTGCTGATCACTGCACATGCGGACAAGCAGGAAGCGATTGCCGCCTGCAACGAAGGGGCGTACTATTTCCTCGAAAAGCCGTTCGGGAATAAAGAGCTGCTCAAGATCTGCAGCGAGGCACTTGAAAACGGCAGGGCGGGGCGACGTTATTCGGAGCGCAGGCGGGAGTTGAGTTCGGCACAGCTGCCTGAATTTCTTATCGGCGAAGCGCCAGAGTTCAAGAAAGTCCTGCAGGTGGCCGGGAAGGCTGCGAAAACTGACAGTACCATTCTGATCCAGGGAGAAAGCGGCACGGGTAAGGAACTGGTCGCCAGGTATATCTACCGGGAAAGCGCCAGGCGCGACCGCCCATTTGTCCCGGTCAATTGCGGGGCGCTGACGGAAACGCTGCTGGAAAGCGAACTTTTCGGCCATGTCAAGGGCTCGTTTACCGGCGCGATTTCCAGCAAAGATGGCCTTTTCAAGGTTGCCAGCGGCGGCACTATTTTTCTCGATGAGGTAGGGGAGACCTCGCTTTCCTTTCAGGTAAAACTCCTGCGGGTGCTCCAGGAAAAAACCATCACGCCTGTGGGCTCTACTGAGCCGGTGACAGTCGATGTGCAGGTGATTGCCGCAACCAACCGGGATCTTGAGGCCGAGGTCGAGGCCGAACGCTTCCGCCGGGACCTTTTCTACCGGCTGAACGTAATTCCGATCAAACTTCCCCCACTGCGCGAAAGAGTTGAGGATATTCCGCTGCTTATCGATAGCATTCTCGAGCGAAAGGGCGAAACAGCCACCCATAAAACCCGCTTCACCGAGACGGCGCTTAAAAAGCTCGAATCTTACCGCTGGCCCGGCAACATCCGTGAACTCGAAAATATCATCGAGCATCTGGCTGTGATCAGTGCTAAAGATATAATCAACGAGGAGGATTTACCTGAGAAGGTCTGCAGACCGCAGCCGGAAAGCTTTGTCAGCGACAAACCCAAGGATACCCCTACCTTAGAAGCTGTGGAAAGAGCTTATATCCACTGGGTGATGGAGCAGGTGAACGGCAGTAAAAAGGAGGCTTCGAAAATCCTGGGGATTGACCCATCCACACTGTACCGCAAACTTTCCCAATAATATACTGATCTTTTTCTCACTCTTTTACTTCCATTAGCCTTTTGGCGACATTATATTCAATATCCACGGCCAGCTGGACTATATGAGATCAAATTTCTGTAATGATTGTTTTTGGAGGATATGATGGAGATAGTTATTAAAGAGACTTACGAGGAAATGAGCCAGCTTGCCGCCCAGTTGATTGCCGAGATTATCCGCAGAAAGCCGCGTGCCGTGATCGGTCTCGCCACAGGTAGTACTCCTCTCGGAACGTACCGTGAACTGATTAGAATACATAAGGATGAAGGCCTGGATTTTTCTCAGGTTGTCTCATTCAATCTCGATGAATATGTCGGGCTGCCGAATGATAACGAACAGAGCTATCATTATTTCATGTGGGAAAACCTGTTTAAGCATATCAACATCGTGCCTGCAAATGTTCATATTCCGGATGGCGTGGCTGCTGAGCTGAAAGAGGCCTGCGATAACTATGAGATCGAAATCGATGACCACGGCGGAATTGATGTTCAGTTGCTCGGTATCGGACGCAACGGCCATATTGCGTTTAACGAGCCGGGGAGCTCTCTCGGCTCGCGGACAAAAATCAAAACCCTGACTGAGAAGACCCGGCAGGACAACGCGCGCTTTTTCGACAGCATCGACGAGGTTCCCAAGTACTGCGTAACAATGGGTATCGGTACGATACTCGAAGCCCGCAAACTGGTTCTTCTGGCCAATGGCGAGAACAAGGCCGAGGCGATCCAGGCGGCCCTTGAGGGCCCGATCACAGTGAGCGTGCCGGCAAGCGCGGTCCAGTTCCACCCTGATGTGACCGTGATCATGGACAAAGCTGCCGCCTCAAAGCTCACTCGCCAGTACCATACCGAGCCATCCCACCTTAACCGCCAATAAGATTGAAAACTTAAGGGCCGGTATCTGCCGGCCCCTTTATTTTAAATACACACCCCGCCTGCTTGGCAGGCACCCCTCTTGATAGAGGGGATTTGCGGGCCGGCCTGCCCCTCACGCTAGTATCTTATCCACGTAGCGGTCCGGGTCGAATTCCTCCAGGTCCTCCAGCTTCTCTCCCACCCCGACAAGCTTGGTCGGCAACCCCAGCTGCTCGGTGATCGCCATGGCGAAGCCTGCCTTGCTGGTGCCGTCAAACTTGGCGAGCAGAAGGCCCGTGACTGTGAGTTTTTCATGGAAAATTCTGGCCTGGTTTATCGAATTCTGCCCCAGTGTGCTGTCCAGCACGAGAAGAACCTCATGCGGCGCGCCCTCCTGCCTTTTCGCCAACACACGTGTCATTTTCACCAGTTCTTCCATCAGCCCGCTCTTGGTATGCAGCCTGCCGGCGGTATCGAGAATCAGCACATCGATTCCTCTGCTCACCGCCGCACTTGCCGCATCGTATGCCACAGCTGCCGGGTCCGCCCCGGCCTGCTGTTTGATCAAATCGCAGCCCAGCCTCGCCGCCCAGCGTTCCAGCTGCTCTATTGCTCCGGCCCGGTAGGTATCTCCGGCAGCCAGCAGCACCCGCTTGCCTTCTGCCTGAAAGCGGTGGGCCAGCTTGGCGATACTTGTGGTATTGCCCACACCGTTCACTCCCACGACAAGGATCACTGTCGGTCCGGATGGGGAGCGGTTGAGAGCGGTTTTGCCGGCAGTGGGCTCGAAAACGCGCCGGATCTCCCGCCTGAAAAGGTTGTGCAAATCATCCTCGCTGCGCAGTTTTCCTTTCTTTCCCTCTGCGGTCAGGGAGTCAACTATGCTCAAGCTGGGCCCGACCCCGAAATCGCTCTCCAGGAGAAGTTGCTCCAGATCCTCGATACTTGCCGTGTCGAGCCCCTTCACCATCACATCTACATCCATCAGGGCCACATCCTTGATCCTCGTCCAGAGGGATTTTTTCTTCCTCTGCTCTTTTATATCCTTTTTGCTGAAAAACTTTGCCATGCGAAATTCCCTTTACCTGTAAGATGCAATCCTGGCGGATCAGGAAGTTTAAGTAATCTACACGCGAGGCTGATTCTTGTCAATCGAGGCTACAGTGTAACCCCCGCATGGTTTGCCTTCTGGACAGCAGCGAGGTTTTTGGATAGATTTGATAACCTGATGCACGTGTGCTTGACTTATTTATCGATCCTGCGCAGGACAATAATTGAAACCATTATCATGCAAAAGGGGTTAAAGATGGACAAGATCAAGACCAGAAAAATGGAACTGGAGGAAGCCAGAAAGATGGGTATCGATTCCTGGAGCAAGTGGGAGTGCGAACCCTCGACCTTTGATTGGTACTATCCGAACAGTGAAACAGCCTATATTTTCGAGGGAGATGTGGTGGTTACCACAAGTCAAGAAAAAATCAATCTAACCAGCGGGATGCTGGTCACTTTTCCCGCAGGAATGAGCTGCACCTGGGAGGTGAAAAAGAAGATCAGCAAGGTGTACACCTTTGATTTTAAGGAAAAGTAAGCAAG
>JAUVUV010000388.1 GCA_030604975.1 Candidatus Glassiibacteriota bacterium
CCGGTGCTTGCTGGCTTGTTCCTCGAGCCAGGCGAGCCCGTCGCCGGGGGGGGCTATCCGGGAGGTGCAGCGTCCCTCGGGCACCTCGAATGGGGAAAGCGCGGTGGCCCAGTCAAATCCCAGGCGGTCAATGAATGCGGCCAGGTGTTCCGGCGAGCCGGGGAATAACCCTGTATCCGGATCCCGGGGGAATTTTTTTGCGTTGGGAGGAAAACAGTGGCAATGAAAGAGCACTCTCGGAAGCTTGCCGGAAGGCTGATTCTGTATCGGCAGAGGGGCTTTCTCCGGTTTGTTTTTTCCGGTGGCGTCATATTTCGGGTCTGCCTCCATCGCGCCCACAAGACCCGCTGCGCCCATTTTGACAAAGTTGCGGCGGTCCATTGTGCCTCTGCTTCCAGGTAAAAACCTTGTAATTGATCGATTCGGGCGAACACAAGGTTCGCCCCTCCGGTTATGATAAGGTTGTTCTGTATGAATATCATATATTATTTTAAATGCATTCGCGCAAGGTTAAATAAACCGAAAAATAGTTGCCGCACTCAAAAAGCGGGGAACGAAAATGAACAGTCTCGGCCGGTATCTCGGTGTATTGAAAGGCGAACGGGTGGATTTCCTTCCCAGGCTGCCGATCCTGATGCAGTTTGCCGCCGAGTATATCGGCTCCAATTACGGCGCTTTCGCCTCCGACTTTCGCGTGCTGGTGGAGGCCAACCGGGCCTGTGCCGAAGATTTCGGCATGGACCA
The DNA here is from genome assembly GCA_030604975.1 of Candidatus Glassiibacteriota bacterium. GTDB lineage: Bacteria > Gemmatimonadota > Glassbacteria > GWA2-58-10 > GWA2-58-10 > JAUVUV01. Next base: position 745 of record JAUVUV010000388.1, read on the forward strand.
GTTGAGCGTGATTTCCGATCCCTACCGCGAAACCCAGGGTTTCGGCGCCGGGATAGAGTACGTCACCGATGGCGTTCCGCGCTGCCCGCACCCTCCGTTGGAGCACAGCAAGGACTTTGCCTCGCTGCCGCGGCCAAACCCCCTGGAAGCTGAAAGGATGCTTGACCGGGTCAATGCCGTGCGTTTATTCAAAGAGAAATTCGGCGGGGAATATTCGATCATGGGCTGGGTCGAGGGTCCGGCTGCCGAGGCGGCTGATGTCCGGGGAGTGACCACTTTCCTGATGGACCTTCTGGATGACGAGGTATGGACCTGCGAGTTCATGGACATGCTGGTGGAGGTGGGAATCGGCTTTGCCAGGGCGCAGATCGAGGCCGGGGCGGACACGATCGGTATCGGGGATGCCATTGCCAGCCAGGTTTCGCCGGACATGTACGAAAGGCAGATCCAGCCCAGGGAGAAGCGGCTCGTTGGTGCGATCCGGAGCATGGGCGTCCTGGTCAGGCTTCATATCTGCGGCAACACCACACAACTTCTGCCAGGTATCGCCGATCTGGGTGTGGATATCATGGACGTGGACCACATGGTTGACATGCTCACCGTGCGCAAGACCCTTGGCGACGGAGTGGCCCTGTGCGGCAATATCGATCCGGCCGGTGCGGTGCGCACAGGCAGCCCCGAATCGATCCGCGAAAGTATCCTGAATATCTACGCGGAAGTGGGCAACCCTTACATGGTCGGTGCCGGATGCGAAATCCCCTCAGGCACCCCGGAGGAAAATCTCAGAGCGCTCTGCGAGCCTGTAGAATACATGGCCTGAGGAGAGCTTTCACCCAGGCTCGAATCAGGAACTCTTATTTGTCTTCCTTGTGGCAGATTTTCAGGGTCGCTAAAATTTATTATTGTTCGAATACTTAAGATTATACGATAGGAAAGGGGTAGTGGAGCAATGGTCACTTTTACCGCGCTGGACTGGTTCTGGGTTGGTGCCTATATCCTGCTGATGATATTCTGCGGGGTGCTTTTTTACCGTCTCGGCAGCCGCAGCGAAAGCGACTTTTTCCTTGCCGGACGGGGCCTTCCCTGGTGGCTCCCGGCAACCAGTGTCTATGCCACCCACACTGCCACGGATACTCCGATCTGGATCGGCGGAGTGATCTACCGCCACGGGATGAGCGGTATCTGGTATTCTTTTTTCTGCGCATGGTGCGCGATCAGCGCCTTTGTCAGCGCGCGGATTTTCCGCCGCTCGCTGGCCTATACCCAGGCGGAATGGCAGAGCCTGAGATTCTCAGGCCTCGGTGCCGAGCTTCTGCGGGGCTGGCTGGCCGGCTGGCAGATATTCATGAACATGTTTATCATGGGCTGGGTCGGGATCGCCATGGGCAAGGTGTTCAGCTTCCTGTTCCCTGCCTATCCCGAGTGGGTGGGGCTGGTGCTGTTCAGCTCGATCTGCGCAATCTATGTCCTGTTCTCCGGCTACTGGGGCGTGGTCATGGCCGATTTCCAGCAGGGGATTATCGCAGGCGCGTTTATCATTATAGTTTCCCTCTGGGAGATCGCTGCTGCAGGCGGCCCCTCCGGGATCATGGAGCGCCTGACCGAGATGGGCCAGGCATGGCGCGCCAACCCGTTTCATTTCACCGGCTGGACAACCGGGGATTTCCCGGTAGCCTGGTTTGTCACGATGATCTTTGTCGCTCTTCTGGGCGGACTCGGCATGGGCACCTCGATAGACTGGTACGTGGAAAGCCAGCGTATCCAGAGCGCGCGCTCGGTGCGCGACGCCAGCTACTCGATTTTCACTGGGACCGCGCTCGTGCTTACCCGCAACGCTCTCTGGGCAGTGGCAATTCTGGGCTTTTTCGTGCTCTTTCCCGATATCTCCAACCAGGAGCAGTACGAGATGGCCTGGTTCATTTTCGGGTTCAAGGTGCTGCCTCCAGGGCTGGTAGGCTGTTTTTTCGCAGCGATCCTGGCGATCCATTTCAGCAGCATCTCCTCGATCCTCAACCTTGGCGCGATGTATTTCACGCGCGACCTTTACCACCACTATATCAACCCCGGTGCCTCGCAGAAAAGGCTGGTCTGGGTGGGCCGGGTAAGCACGCTGGGCATACTCGTGGGCTCTTTTTTCTACGGATTGATGATGAAGAATATCACCCAGTGGCTGATTTTCGCCCTCTGGATCATGGCCGCCGGGATGTGGCTCCCCTCGATCCTTCAGGTGATCTGGTGGCGGTTCAACAGCTGGGGCTACCTGGCAAGCTGGCTGGCCAATCTGGCCCTGAGCTGGCTGGTGGTCTGGGTCCTGCCGGCATACGGGATAATTCCCGAGCTGCCGGACTACGCCCAGTTCTGGACCCTGCTCGTGCTGGGCATGCTGATTTACATCCCGGTGATTTTTCTCACCCCGCCGGACGACATGAAAAGACTTGTCAAATATTATGTGCGCTGCCGGCCGCTGGGCTGGTGGGGACCGGTGCACCGGGAGGCCGAAA
>JAUVUV010000260.1 GCA_030604975.1 Candidatus Glassiibacteriota bacterium
ATGCGCTTGATGTCCCGAAGCTCCGGGTGATGGGCGAAAACAACCGGTTCAAAGTCGTTTACCATCCCCTCCATCGGTCCCAGCGGGCCGATCAGTTCCTCCCATTTCAACGGCCCACCGTTGAGTTCCAAGATTTCGGAATCGTCTCCCTCTGCCCTGGCGTTGTCAAGGGCGCGATAAGCCCAGGATGTCGAGATCGGTATTTGCGGGATCACCAGTAGAAGCGGTGTTTTCTTTTTGACCGGGAGCCTGAGCACCCGCTCGCCGATTCCCCAGGCCAGCGCCCTCCCCCCGCAGAGCAGGAATGGTACATCCGCACCAATCGAGGCGGCCAGTGCAAAGCGGGTTGAATCTCCACCAGGAAGCGGGCCGAATAGGTGTTCGCAGGCAATGATCGTTCCGGCAGCATCCGTGCTGCCCCCACCCAGACCGCTGCGCGTCGGAATTCCCTTCTCAATCTTTATCTCCACTCCTCTGTCCCTGATACCCAGCCTTTTCAGGCACAGGGCGGCCGCGCGCCAGGCTGTGTTATCCTCTCCCGACGGAACCGACGGGTCATCACAGCGCACGATTATCTTGCCCGGAGTGGTTCTGAAAGTTAACCGGTCGGAAAGCGAGATGTTCTGAAAAATGGTTTCAAGCGAATGATAGCCGCCCACAAGGCGGCCCAGAATCCGCAGGGCGAGGTTTACTTTCGCAAAGACCTGGATTTTTAGGAGATTGCCTCTGGATCCAGTCATTTTAATACTCCATCAGATTTGGGATTACTGTAAAAACCGTTTTAAGACAAGCGCGAACAGATCTCGGTGGATTTTTACCCTGAGGCAGTTTCTGGGAGTTCCTCCTCGAGGTGATCCGCCTTTTTGCGGATCTGGCCTATAGTGAAACCTTCTTTCCACATCAGCATCAGCCCGACCACTGTTACCGGGATCATCATCAGAAGGTGTATCACCACTGCAAAACCGGCAGCGGTACTTGTGGGGATACTGTAAACATTGCTCAAGGAATAGATGATCGCAAAGTGGAGTGGGCCTACAAAGGCCGGCGCACTGGGCAGAGCCACGCCCAGGCCCACCAGACCCAGGGTGAGGTAGGGAGCCGACCAGGGTAGCGTATCAAAGGAGAATCCCCGGAAAGCCAGTCCATAGCTGAAAACCACGATCCACCAGTGGAAAAGGCTCAGTACGATTATCTTCAACATCGCCGGGCCGTTTCGCAGGATCTGCAGCCCGTCGGTGAATGTTTGCATGAAATGCTTGAACCTCTCGAATAAACGATCCGGGAAAACCTTTCGCCCCACAGGGAGCGCTATTTTCTGTGCCAGATGGGGCTTGCTGCGTAATACTATAAGAAATACGGTCGCTCCGAGAAAGATAAAAAACACGATTTTGCCAATTTTGACTACAGGCGAGGGAAAATCATTGTAAAATAGCAAGGGCAGGATCACACAGAGAAAAATGCACAATGTGTCGAACAATCGTTCGATAAACAGTGTTGCAAGGATATAGCTCAAAGGAGCGTTGACCTTGCGTCTGGCCATTAAAGCCCGGACCACTTCCCCCATTCTCAAGGGTAAGATGTTGTTGGCCGTGAAACCGATGAAATTGGCAACCGTGAGACCGCCTACCGAGGCACCGTGTTCGGGGCGGTAAAAATAGGTCCAGCGCCAGGCCCGCACCAGGAACACAACCATGCAGAGCAGAGAAAACACGATTAAAGGAAAAAGTCTGATCCGTTCCGTATCCAGAATCGCCAGTGCTTGGTACAGATCCACGCATTTGAACGCGTAGTAGAGGCATCCGGCGGTTATCAGCAAGGCTACGGCATGTTTCACCAATCTCATGTCACTCCCTTTCGTGAAAATCCCTTTTGTGTGTCTCTTTGGAAACAACTAATTAATCTATTCAGAGGATAAATCCCTGTCAAAGGAATCTTGTTACAGCCAAATTGGCATGCTTTCCGCGATTTGAATGCCAATATGGCCGAAAAAAACTGGGCACAGGAATTGCGAACTTCTCAATATGGATAATAGAAAAAGACATTAACATTTCCAATCAAGGGGTTAAAATGAGCAAAGTAATCGGAATCGATCTGGGAACTACCAACTCCTGTGTGGCTATGATGGAAGGTGGAGATCCGGTGGTTATTCCCAATGCAGAGGGCGGCCGTACCACGCCCTCGGTTGTCGCATTTAACAAGGAGGGTGAGCGACTGGTCGGGCAGGTGGCTAAACGTCAGGCGGTTACCAATCCCAAGAACACTGTTTTCTCGATCAAAAGATTTATGGGCCGGAAAGTGTCCGAGGTGGCCGATGAGAAAACCAGGGCTCCTTTCGAAGTAGTCTCCGGCCGCAATGACAGCGCGAAGGTAAGAGTCCGGGACAAGGATTACAACCCGCCCGAGATCAGCGCCATGGTGCTTCAGAAAATGAAACAAACCGCCGAGGATTACCTGGGCACCAAGGTGGATAAGGCGGTGATCACTGTGCCCGCATATTTCAACGACAGCCAGCGCCAGGCTACCAAGGACGCCGGTAAAATCGCCGGACTCGAAGTTCTGCGCATTATCAACGAACCTACCGCGGCAAGCCTCGCTTACGGGCTGGATAGAAAGAAAGATGAACGGATCGCTGTCTATGACCTGGGTGGCGGAACTTTCGATATCTCGATCCTGGAGATCGGTGACGGTGTGTTCGAGGTAAAGTCGACAAATGGCAATACTCACCTGGGTGGTGATGATTTCGACCAGCGGGTAATCGACTGGCTGGTCTCCGAGTTCAAGAAAGACCAGGGAATCGACCTGAGCAAGGACCCGATGGCCTTGCAGAGGCTGAAAGAGGCCGCGGAGAAAGCCAAATGCGAGCTTTCCTCCACCACGCAGACCGATATCAACCTGCCCTTTGTTACTGCGGACAGCTCCGGGCCGAAGCACCTGAACGTATCGCTCACGCGCTCGAAATTAGAGCAGTTGTTGGACGACCTGATTCAGTCCACGGTCGATCCCTGCAAGAAAGCCCTCGCCGATTCCGGCCTCAGCGCGGACCAGATCAACGAGGTAATCCTGGTCGGCGGCTCGACCCGCATTCCCAAGGTGCAGGAAGTGGTGAGGAAACTTTTCGGCAAAGAGCCGCACAAGGGTGTGAACCCCGACGAGGTTGTGGCCGTGGGCGCTGCGATACAGGCTGGAGTGCTGGCCGGGGATGTGAAAGATGTGCTCCTGCTTGATGTCACTCCGCTTTCGCTCGGTATCGAGACCCTGGGCGGGGTGTTTACCAGGCTGATCGAGCGTAACACCACCATTCCGACAAAGAAGAGCGAGATTTTTTCCACAGCGGAGAATAGCCAGACCACCGTGGAGATCCATGTCCTTCAGGGCGAGCGCGAGATGGCAATCGACAACCGCACGATCGGCCGGTTCCAGCTTACCGGCATTCCGCCCTCGCCGCGCGGCATACCGCAGATTGAGGTCACTTTCGATATCGACGCCAACGGTATCCTTCACGTCACCGCACAGGACAAGGCTACCAGCAAGGAACAGAAAATCAGGATCGAGGCCTCCAGCGGTCTCTCCGAACAGGAAATCGGGCGAATGGTCTCCGATGCCGAATCCCACGCCGAGGAGGACAAGAAGAAACGCGAGGAGGCCGATACCCGCAACAAGGCGGACCAGATGGCCTTCGAGACCGAGAAGCAGTTGAGCGAGCTCGGCGACAAGCTGGATGAGAACACCAAGTCCAGGCTACAGTCTGCCGTGGATCGGGTCAAGACTGCGCTCAAGGGCACTGACACGGCTGAGATCAAGGCTGCCAGCGATGAGCTGACTAAGATCTGGAACGAGGCGGCCCAGGTTCTCTACCAGACCCAGGCCCAGCAGGAAGCAGGAGCGCAGCAGGAGGCTGCTTCCGGCGCCGGAACGGCGGATTCGGGCGGCTCAGCCGGCAAGGAGGATCAGGTGGTCGACGCCGACTATGAGGTGGTTGACGAGGATGAGAAAGACAAGGACAAGGACAAGGATAAAGATAAGGACAAGGATAAGGACAAGGATAAAGATAAGGACAAGGATAAGGATAAGGATAAGGACAAGAAGTAACTGCTAATTCGGTATTGATGAAAAAAGAACCCCCGTCCGGTCAAAGAGCCGGGCGGGGGTTTTCGTTCGTAGGCCCTATTCGCAGTTCTTGAAAATCCCCCTTTTCAAAAGGGGGAGACAGGGGGATTTAACCTTTATTTTGATATAATCCTCACCGCAGCACGATCATTTTTCTTACACGGCTCAGGCTTCCAGCTTTCAGCCTGTAAAAATAGACGCCTGAAGGAACCTCCCTGCCCTGGCTGTCCGTGCCGTCCCAGAAAACGTGGTAAACCCCGGGTTCTTTCACCTGATCCACCAGCAC
>JAUVUV010000297.1 GCA_030604975.1 Candidatus Glassiibacteriota bacterium
AGGGGGAGGGTTTTGCTTATAATTCACAGCCATTTCAAATCCGCCAATGACAATACCTTAATTCCCCCCCACCCCCCACCCCCCCCTTGGCAAAGGGGGGCAGGGGGGATTTAAGATAGCAACACTTCAATATGTTGGAGAAACATTCTCTTTATTGTTTAACTATTTATAGGACAGGATAATAGCTGCTTTTTTCCAAAATCGTGGGGTTTGAAAATGAAGATAATTCCATACAACTCAGCCCTGATTGTTTTATTAACCGCTGTCATGGCGAGTTCAACCTTCGCCCAGGGGATTCGTCCCTGGCCGGAGAACCTATACTACTGGGAATTCCGGGGCAAGCCCACGTTATTGCTTGGCGGGTCGATTGATGACGACCTTTTCCAGTACGAGGGATTTGAACAGCAGCTCGACACCTTGGTCGCCTGCAGGGGCAACGTGATCCGCAACACGATGTCCTCCCGCGATACTACCCGGCCCTGGCCGTTCGCTAAAGTGGGAGATAAATATGACCTCAACCGTTTCAATCCCGAATACTGGGACCGGTTCTCCCGGCTGCTTAAGGCCGCCTCGCGCCGCGATGTTGTGATGCAGGTGGAAATCTGGGCCACGTTCAGCTACTACCGCGACAGCTGGACACATTTCAACCCGTTCAATCCCGCGCACAATATCAATTATACGCCCGGGGAAAGCGGCCTGCCCGAAGTAAACAGAAGCCATCCCACCAGGGCGGACAACCCCTTTTTCCGCACGGTTCCCAGATATATGAACAACAAAGTGGTACTACCCTACCAGGAGCGCTTTGTCGACAAGATCCTCTCTTATACTTTAAAGTATGATAACGTGCTCTATGCAATGGACAACGAAACCAGTGCGGACCCTCGCTGGGGTGAGTACTGGGCGGATTATATAAAGAAAAAAGCGTCGGAGGCTGACAAGGAAGTTTATCTAACCGAGATGTGGGACCCCTGGGACCTGAAACACGAGTGGCACCTTTACACAATCGACCACCCGGAAACCTACAATTTTATCGATATTAGCCAGAACAACTGGCAGGAGGGCCAGCGTCATCAGGACGCCCTGGCCTATGTGCGCGCGCGTATCGCCGAGAACCCCCGGCCCATCAACAATACCAAGGTTTACGCCATGCGGGGCGGAGAACGCTGGCTCAATTCCCGCCTGGCGGTGAGCCGGTTCTGGGGTAATGTCTGGGGCGGCTGTGCGAGCAGTCGATTCCATCGGCCCACGCCAGCCGGGCACGGTATCGGGATCAACCACAATGCCCGGCGAGCGATCAGGGGAATCCGGGAGATCCTTGCTCATTTCGACATCTTCAGGAGCGCTGTCCAGGACCGCCTGCTCAAAGACCGCGCCGAGGACGAGGCCTATTGTCTGGCCTGTGAAGGACGCTCCTGGGCGGTGATGTTCCCGGACGGCGGCCGGGTGCTGCTCGATCCGCGAGGTGCTCCTGAAGGCGCAAGATTCGAAGTTCGCTGGTTCGATGCAGACTACCTGGCATGGCAACAGCCTTATGAGATCGAGGCCACACCAATCTTGCCGCTGGGAGCTCCCGGACATGGGCGCTGGGTGGCCCTGGTAAATGTAAAATAAGCGCGGCAACCGGTAGAGGGGCCGCCGATTTGCATGAAAAGAGATTATCCCGCTTTCTGGACGTGCCCTTTTGGAGGATAAATCAGGTTTGAGTATGAACGGCAATCCTGTGATTCGAGCCCGCGGTCTGAAAAAATGTTTCGGGTCACTCACCGCAGTCGATGAAATAGATTTCGAGGTTTACCGGGGAGAGTGTTTCGGGGTCCTCGGCCCGAACGGTGCAGGCAAGACCTCAATCATGCGCATGCTCTATAATTTCAGTCCCCGCACCTCCGGCACTCTCGAAGTATTCGGCCTTGACCCGGCACGAAATGGTGTGCGCCTGCGCCAGGTGATCGGGGTGGTCCAGCAGACAAACAACCTGGACTTAGAACTGACCGTGCGGGAGAACCTTGAGGTTTACGGGAGCTACTACGGGATAAACGGCCGCAAGCTAAAAGAGCGTGTCGATGAACTTCTCGATTTCATGGAGCTTACCCAGAAAGCCGACGCCAGGATTAAGCAGCTTTCCGGAGGCATGAAGCGACGTCTGACTATCCTCCGGGCTCTGGTTCACGAACCGAGGCTTGTGATTCTCGATGAACCCACCACCGGGCTCGATCCTCAGGCACGCCACCAGATCTGGGCCGTGCTGCGCAGGCTTACCGGCCAGGGCGTGACAGTAGTGTTCACCACCCATTACATGGACGAAGCCGAACGGGTCTGCAGCCGACTGGTTATCATGGACCGGGGTAAAATCCTGCATACAGGAGCGCCCGATGCACTGATCGCAAGCCACCTGCCGAGGTTTGTCCTTGAGGTGGACCGGTGCAGCCTGTCCGATACCTGGAAGGGTACGAATCTGGAATTCGATTACTATGGAGACCGTGTGTTTTTCAAGGCCGATGAAGAAAGTGCCTTCTCGGCAGTTTCCTACCTGGATAACAGTAGAAAAGGAATCCTGCGCCCGGCGAACCTGGAGGATCTGTTCCTCAAGCTTACAGGAAAGAGACTGATCGATGAATGATGCGGCTTTCGATTTGCCTGTGCCCCCGCCCTCGATGGAAAGGATTTTTGCGGTCTGGCGACGGCATCAGCGGGTATATTTCAAGTTTTTCCTGGCGAATGTGCTGCCACCGTTCCTGGAACCGCTGATGGTGATTTTGGCGCTGGGGGTGGGCCTGGCGGCCTACATGAAACTCATACAGGGTGTGCCTTACGCTGTGTTTCTCGCCCCCGGGATGATTGCGGCCTCGCCCATGTGGTCCGCCAGTTTCGAAACCACCTACGGCACCTTTATCCGAATGGAATACGAGAAAATATACGAGGCGATCCTGGCAAGCCCGGTTTCCTTTGTGGAAATGGTTGTGGGCGAGGTGCTCTGGGTCGCCTCTAAATGTTCGATGTTCAGTTTCGGAGTGTTGCTGGTGGTCGTCAGCTTCGGGCTGGTCGGTTCTTGGTGGGCTCTGCTGGTTGTGCCGTTGGGCTTTCTGGGAGGAATGGTATTTGCGCTGCTCGGTATTCTGGTCACAAGCCAGGTTAAAGAAATCAATAATTTCAACTTCTACCTCACCGGTGTGGTAACGCCGATGTTTTTTTTCAGCGGAGCCTTTTTCCCGCTGACCGAACTTCCCAGGGGCCTTTATGACTTTGCTCTGGCCCTGCCCATGACTCACCTGGTGGCTCTGATGCGCGCCTGCTGCACGGGCCGGTTCGATCCAGGACTGGCCGTTAATCTGGTGGTTCTTTTTGCTTATTGTGCGCTCTTTTGGCCCCTCGTGGTGAAAATGCTGCGCAGGCGAATCGTGGTTTAGTCGCTGTTGGCCAGTCTTTATGTAGTCCGAGGGATGAAATGACAAAAGTAGTAAAATCAGTCGGAGCGCTGTTTTCAATCGTTCTTCTTGCCTGCGGTTTAAAAGGCCCTGCCAGCCACCCTTATGATGTAGTGGTCATGGGCGGCACGCCGTCAGGAGTGGCGGCAGCTGTGGCCGCCTACAGGCAGGGAGCCAAAGTCTGTCTCATCGCTCAGAACGAACACCTGGGTGGGATGATGGCCTCCGGGCTTGGCAACACCGACTCCGGAAACCCCGATTATATCGGCGGTATTGCGGCAGAGGTCTTTCGCAAGATTGCTGCGCATTATCGCAACACCTACGGGCCTGAATCAGAGCAGTTCAGAAGCTGCAACTACGGTCTGCGTTTCGAACCCCACGTAGCCGAACAGGTATTTGAACAGCTTGTCAAGGCCGAAAGAATCGAGGTGCTACGGGGCTGGCTTCTGACCGACTGCCACGCTGAACTGAACAAGATGGAGAGTGTAACTGTCCGCCACAGGAAAACTGGCCTGCAGAAAAAGATCGGGGGATTGGTATATATTGACGCCACCTACACCGGAGACCTTTTTGCCGAGGCTGGCGCACCATTTTATCTGGGCAGAGAGAGCCGCAAGGTGTTCGGCGAAAAACTCGCTGGCCATATCTATCAGGACC
>JAUVUV010000132.1 GCA_030604975.1 Candidatus Glassiibacteriota bacterium
GGGTTCCGCGCCCTGGCGCTCACCGACACCAACGGAATGTATGCCGCGGTCACTTTCGCCAAAAAAGCGCAAGAACTGGGGATCAAGCCGATCTTTGGCGCCGAGCTGACTTCCTCCCTTGAGCGCCGCGACCGCGGCGCCCGCGCAGTGGTGCTGGCTCGCGATCGTGAGGGTTTCGCCGCCGCCTGCCGCCTTGTCACCTCGCGCCACCTGGAGAAGGATTTCGACCTTGGCGAGGCTCTCGCCCGCCAGGCAGCGCACGGCCACCTTTTCGTACTTACCGGCGAGGAAGACCTCCTGCGACGCCTGGCGGGCCGTCTGCCCCAGGGGAGCCTCTATGCCGAGCTCTGCCCGGACGGAAAAAGCGGGGAGGGCCGGCGCCTGCGGCGTCTTGCCGGGCTGGCCGAAGAACTGGGTATCCCGGTTGTGGGTACCGCTAACGTCCATTTTATCGAGCGGAAAGACCACCGGGTGCATAGGCTGCTGCGAGCAATCGAGCTGGGCCGCACGGTGCATTCTCTCGAAAAAACCGAACGGGTATCCGACTGGTGCTGGCTTGCCAGTGCAGAGGAGATGGCCCGCCGCCTGGCCGAATACCCCGAAACGCTTGCCAACACGGTCCGTATAGCCCAGCAGTGCAACTGCGAGCTGCCCACGGGCCGGGTCATTTTCCCGGCATTCAAGCTGCCGCCGGGTGAAAGCGCCTACTCGGCCCTGCTCAAAGCCTCTTTCCGGGGGGCCTGCCGGCGCTACCGGCCCATGAGTTCGAAAGTGCTCGAACGGCTGAAAGCCGAGCTTGAGGTGATCGACCGGCTGGGGTTCGCGCCATATTTTTTGCTGGTCGCCGATATCGCCCGTTTCGCCAGACGCCGGCGTATCCCCATGATCGGCCGGGGCTCAGCGGCCAACAGCCTGGTCTCCTATGCGCTCGGGATCACGGATGTGGACCCGATCCGCTACAACCTGTTTTTCGAACGTTTCCTCAACCCGGAACGCAACAGCCCGCCGGATATCGATCTGGATTTCTCCTGGCGCCGAAGGGACGAGGTGCTCGACTATGTTTACCGCACCTACGGTGAGGACCGCGTGGCGATGATCTGTACCTACGTGACTTTCAGCGCGCGGCTCGCTTTCCGCGAAATTGCCAAGGCGATAGGTCTCACTCCCCGGGAGATCACCCGTTTCACCAAGCTCCTGCCTCATCGTGCGCTCGCCTATATCGACTCCCTCGAACAGAATTGGCCGGAGTGCCGGGCCCTGCCGCTGGGGGAGGAACCCTACCGCTCGATCCTGCGTCTTGCGCGCCGTATCGCTGACTTTCCGCGCCACCTCTCGATACACGCCGGCGGCATTGTGGTCAGCCCGTTCCCGCTCACTGACCTCGTGCCACTGGAACGCTCGGCCAAGGGGCTGGTGGTCACACAGTACGACATGTTCGGCATGGAAGACCTGGGCCTGGTAAAGATCGACCTTCTTTCCCAGCGCTCGCTCTCCGTGGTGGAGGAGGTGGTCCGGGTGGTGGAGCAGCGCGAGGGAGGCAAAATCGAGATCGAGGATATCGACCGTCTGGCCAGCGACCCGGACACCGTGCGGCTTATCGAACAGGGCCGCACCATGGGCTGCTTTTATATTGAAAGCCCAGCCATGCGCTCGCTTCTGGCCAAGCTCAGAGTGCGCAGTTTCGAGATGCTTACCGCCGCAAGCTCGGTGATCCGGCCCGGCGTGGCGGAAAGCGGGATGATGGCGGAGTTTATCGACCGCCACAACGGCCGCCGCCCGGCGAGCTACCTTCATCCCAAGTTGAAAGAACTGCTGGGGGAAACTTACGGAGTGATGGTTTATCAGGAGGATGTGATCCGGGTGGCGCACGCGATTGCCGGGATGAGCCTCGGCGAGGCAGACCTCCTGCGCCGGGCGATGAGCGGCAAAATGAGATCCCGCCAGGTAATGGCCCGGCTCGAGGAACGCTTTGTCAGTGCTGCCGTGACACGGGGGACAAGCCGCCGGGTGGCGGGCGAGATCTGGCGCCAAATCCGAAGCTTTGCCGGCTATGCTTTCTGCAAGGCACACAGCGCCTCATATGCCAGGGTTTCTTTCCAGGTAGCCTGGCTCAAGGCCCATTACCCGGCCGAATTCATGGCCGCCGTGCTCGCCAACGGCGGGGGGTTCTACGGCCCCTCGGCTTATATCGAGAAGGCCCGCAGGATGGGCCTGACCGTTCTTCCTTCGGATATCAACCGCAGCGGTATCGAGTACCAGGGCGAAGGACGCACTCTCCGGGTCGGGCTCGGCGTGGTCGCCGGACTTACCCGCAGAACCATGGAGGCGATCCTCCGCGTGCGGAGCAAGGGAGGATTCTTCACCTCCCTGGCCGATTTCTGCTCGCGGGTGGATGCCTCCTATCTGGAGATGCAGAACCTTATCCGCTGCGGGGCTTTCGACAGTTTCGAACTCACCCGGCCGGAACTTCTCTGGCGGCTCGAGTTCCTTTTCCACAGCGGCCACCGGAAGGACTCCGGGAGCAGCGCCGATAGAGACTCCCTGTTTCCATCCGGCCACGACCTGAGCCCTGCGCGGCATGTCGTTCCCCGCCTGCCCGAGTACCCGCGCATCGAGTGCTTGCGCATCGAACGCGAGATTTTCGGTTTCACCGTGAGCGAGCACCCGCTCGCCCTTTACGAGGCAGCGCTCGCAGCCATGCCGGGACTCGTTTCGGCCAGGGACATTCCCTCACACGAAGGCCGCCGCGTGCGGATTGTCGGCAGGCCGATCTCCCACAAGCGTATCGCAACCGAGAAAAGCGGGGCGATGATGTTTCTCTCCCTCGACGATCTTACCGGCCCGTTCGAGGTGGTGATCTTTCCCGACTGCTACCGGCGCTACGGTGCACTGGCCCTCAGCGAAGGGCCTTTTATCGTTACCGGCAGGGTGACCGGCGAGTACGGAGTTTTCACGGTGATTTGCGAAAGGATCGAACTGCTTCGGCACCAGGTGGCACTCCAGGCGCGACCCAAGGGTGCCGAACAGGGGGTTTCGTTCGCCGAAGTATCGAAAGCGGCTTTGTCAGCCGGGAGGTGAACGGCCGGAAAATTACCTGTGGATTGTTTTGTAATTACGATTTTCGTGAATAAAAGCGATCTCTGCTGCTACCACATAGACCAGGGAGGAGATGTAAAACCAGAAAATCATCACCACGATAGCGCCCAGCGTCCCGTAAATCCGGTTAAAATCAGGGTACATGCGAAGGAAAAGTATATAGAGTTGCTTGGTGATTTCGATAACCACTGCCGCGATTGAGGTAGCGATCAGGCAGGTTTGGTTCCTCATGCTTTTCGAAGGGAAGAATTTGTAGCTGATAAACAGCAGAGCCACGGTGATCAGAAAGGTGAGTATGATTCCGATAAGATGGCTTTCGAGTACCTGCAGAAGAGAGAATACTTTATTGTTGAAAAGAATGCTTTCTCTGAAAAGTCTGGGCAGAAAAATGATAGACAGGTTGGCCACGATCATCATGATTCCCAGCAGAAGAAGCATCATGAAATCGAACAACTTGCCATGAATTATCCCGCGCGTATGTTTGGCCTCAAAAACGATATCCAGCACTGTTCTCAGGCTGGCGAACAGCCTTGTCGCCGTGAAAGCGATACCCCCCAGACCGATAATTCCGATCCAGGTACGGTCCTCGATCAATCTCTGAGTGTTGGTAATAATACTTTCGCTCGAAGCCGGAATCAGGCTCTGGATATAAACAACGGTCTTGTCCCACAGTTCGGCTGAACTGCTGAACGCAAAACCCGCGATAGAAAAAATTATCAGGATCAACGGAATGGTGGTGATCATCACGTTGAAGGCTATTCCTGAGGCGAGAAACAGGGTGTCATCCTTGATGAACTTGAACCAGAGGTTTTTGATATAGTACCAGAACGAATACATTTAATTGCCTGGGTGTAAGTTCTGTTTTAGCTTATCAATAAGAAAATCAAACCGCATAGAATGTAGAATTAGTGCTCATGGAAGTCAAATAAATGAGAATAACCTGTATTTCGGCTTTTAAAATGGAAGCTGCATGGCTTTTGTCCAGGCTCACGGATACCCGGAAGTTCAAAATTGATGGAATACGCACCTGGACCGGCAGGCTTGGAGAACACGAGGTAACCTTTTTGATCTGTGGAGCGGGCCCGGATAAGGCCAGGCAGAGCCTGGAAAGGTGTGGCTCACTTCAGCAAGCGGAACGTATCTTCCACCTGGGAGTCTGTGGAGCACTTCACCCGGGTCTTTCACGATATAAAACATTAATAGCTGAAACGGTAGCAGCCACTTACAAACCAGAGAGCGGCCCGATCAGGCTGAGCGATCTGGATGAGGAGCTATTGACATGCCTCGAACCCGGTCAAGTTCCTGTTAAAGGGAAAATCCTAACCCACCCGTGGCCTGTTTTTTCCAGCCACCTGCGCGATACCCTTCACAGGCAATTCGGCGCTGATTGTGTGGATATGGAGGCCTGGGAGGTAGCCTCATACTGCCGGCGAAGAGATATTCCCCTTACCGTGGTCAAGGCGGTCAGCGATTTCGCAGATTCAAAATCAACCGACAGCTTCCCTTTCCATGCCCGAAAAGCCGCCCAGGCAGCAGGGCGGATTGTGCTTGCCATGCTGAGAGCTTTATGAGGTTGGCGCGGAACTTAGCAGCCCGGGAGCAAAGCCGCTTGCCTGGGAAACAGGAGAAGTTTAACTTATAGAAAATAAAACAGCCTGTCTGATCCCGCTGCCGAACATTATTCAGCCGGTAAAGGCCGCCTGGAGGATAATCCTCCGGCGGAATAATCCCGGCTAATTTTCCCTTTGCGTCCTAAAATATGAAAGCGTTGATCCTTACGGCCGGTTTCGGAACCCGGCTTCTTCCACTGACAGCGGCTAAATCCAAAGTCGCTTTTTCACTGGCCGGAATACCTGTGCTGGTGCGGGTGTTGAAATTTCTCCGCGAATCCGGCGTGGATGATTTCGTGGTCAACCTTCACCATGCCCCGGATTCTGTGCGCGATTGCCTCACCGAGGTGCGGGAGCGGGTAACCTATTCATTCGAGCAGGAGATACTCGGTACGGCTGGAGCACTGCTGGGAGCAAAAAGACATCTGGGGGATGAAACATTCCTTCTGGTTAACGGCGACTGCTACTATGCTGATCTGGATCTTTCCCCTGCCCTGGATTTTCACAGGAAAAAGGGCTCTGTGGCCACCATGATACTTATCGATCAACCCTCGGGCAGTCAATACAGGGCAGTGGAGCTCAGTGAAGAGGGACGGCTGGTTCGCATTGCCGGAGAGCCTCAAAGCTCTACCCTGCAAACTGTGGCCAGCCTCCATTTTCCCGGAATTCATATTCTCGAACCAGAGTTCCTCTCCCGGATCGAGCCGGGCTTTTCCGATATAAACAGCGGCGTGTACCCGCGCCTTATCGTCGAGGGTGCTCCGGGTTATGGATACCACACGGGCTTCCGCTGGTTCGATCTCGGAACCCCGGGAGGTTTCCTTTATGCCGCCTGTGAATTGCTCTCCGAGGCCACAGAAAGCGAAAGGGAATCTGCAATACTGGTGGGAAGTCAAAGCAGTGTCAGTCCCGAAAGCACTCTTGAGGGACCGCTCGAGATCGGCAGTGATGCTGAGATCGCTCCCGGATGCAGCCTTCGCCGGTCGGTTCTGGCCGATAATGTCGTACTCGAGCCGGGCGTGGTTGTGGAGGATTCGCTGATTGGAGACAACGTGCGTCTCAAAGCCGGCAGTGTGCTGAAACATTGCCTGGTGGCCAAAGAGGGTGGTGTGGTTAGAACGGTTCGATGGGATTGATTCTGAGCTGCTGAGTTGATCAGCTTGGCCAACCTGAACTGACATAATTCTAACTTGCTTCGCATCCTTCTTCGTTTAAACGTGTATAAGATATTTGACACTGATTTTCGGTTTGCCTGATTATTATTTTCTTGTGTTTGGCGCGGAATCGAATTAAAATAAATTATTGATAAGGCCATATTCAGGAAAACAATAAAAATCACTTTATATGGTTCTCATAAGGAGTTAAAAGGATGAAATTTAAGAAAATTGTTCCTGCAATCATGACCGCGGTTTTTTTCTGCTATGCAGGTGCATTCGCACAGAGCGATGCCTCATCAGTTTCCCCTAGCGATGCAATAGAGGCTGAAGTAACGGTTGAGGCCACCACGAGCGACCCAGCGGCGGATCCGGCAGAAAACGGCTCAGAGGGAAACCTGCTCTGGATCCAGGATGCTTCAGGTTCTGCCGGCGGGGTGACCACAGTCAAGATACTCCTTACAGTTGATCAGGCTGTCTACGGCGCTTTGCTCGAATTGACATTTGACCAGAGCAAAC
>JAUVUV010000112.1 GCA_030604975.1 Candidatus Glassiibacteriota bacterium
GCCCTGGAAGGGCGAAAGGGGACAGGGCACAGATCCCTCTACGGCGGCAGCTATCCGCCATGTTGCAGTGAAGACCGTCCAGTTCGATCTCGGCTATTTCACCTTTTGTCTGCTTGGCAATCTGTTTACAGTGCATAATAATGTGCCGGCCCGAGGCTTGATTTAATTCTTAAGGTAGCGCTGCAGGTGTGCGGTCAAAGTCTCGTATGCCTCTTCCACTGTGTCCGCATACGTGAAGTAATCCAGGTCGCTTCTGTGGATCACTCCGGTTTCGGCCATGTAATCGAAATCGATCACCCGCTTCCAGAACTTGTTTCCGAAAAGAATTACCGCCATCTGTTTGATTATTTTCCTGGTCTTGATCAGGTTCAGCACCTCGAACAGCTCGTCAAGGCTGCCGTAGCCTCCGGGAAAGACCACCAGGGCCTTGGCCCGGTAAAAGAAATGGAACTTGCGCGTAAAAAAGTAGTGAAAATGGAAATTGAGTTCAGACGAAATATAAGGGTTTGCTTCATGCTCGTGGGGCAGAAAGATATTCAGCCCGACACTCTTGCCGCCGACATCGTGGGCGCCGCGGTTACCGGCCTCCATGATCGAGGGGCCGCCCCCGGTGCAGATAGCAAACGGCTGGGGCTGGTCTGGATTACCCTGTTCCATGGCCCAGGCGGTCAGCCTGGCGGCCAGTTTTCTGGCCTGGCCGTAGTAGGCCGATATCTGATATATCTTTTCGCAGCGAGCAATTTCCTTCTCGTCCCCGCTATCCCGGGCTTTCTGAAGGCATTTCCCGGCGGTTTCCATGTCCGGACTCTGCGCCGAACCGAAAAAAACGATCGTGCTGTGCACGCCCAGTCTCTTCATATTCACCTGGGCATGCGTGGTTTCGGCCAAAATTCTCACCCAGCGGGCCTCGTGGCTGTTCATGAAAACATCATCCAGTACCGGCACGGGTTTAATCTCGATTTTATCTCCACGTCTGTATGCCGCCTTTAGATAAAACGGGTAGATACTTTCCGCCACAGCGCGTACCGGGTGCGCCTCCGGCGAGAGGAGGAAATCCTGCGGGACGAAATGCTTTCTTACCTGGGAATTTTTCAGATGGGACATTGAATGGAGACTCTTCCAGTCTTATAAAAAGACCGCGCCCGGCTGTTCGTGATATCAATTTGCCGGTTAGCCTGCCGACCCGGCGTCTAAAGTGTAATATATTGAAAATAAAGAAATTAAATCAGGAACCGAGCAAGACCAATTGTAATTTAACCAATCGCGAGGGCGGTGTCAAACAAGATTGTGTTTAATTTTTTATTTTGGCGAAAATAGCAACAGTCACCCTGAAAGCAGTTTCAAAAGCTCGATCAGATCAAAAATGTCCACCCTGCCGCTGCCGTCCAGGTCAGCAGCTCCGGTTTCCTGTTCTGCCCCGCTGATTATTCTCAAAAAACCGATCAGGTCGAAAATGTCCACCCTGCCGTCATTGTCCAGATCGCCCGGCCTGCCGCGCCTTCCGGTCAGGGTGAGGCCATCCACGGTCGAGCCGATCAAAACTGCGCCGGCTGTGAACGAGTAGCCCTCCAGCCTGCCCTCCATGCTGTAATCTCCAGGCTGGACAGAGGGGAAGATAAAAATCCCGTTAGAATCGCTCCGGGTACGGTAGACTTGCTTTTCAGATACGAGGCTGACCTCGGCCTCGGCCAGCCCCTCTCCCATCTCGTCGAGCACCACCCCGCTCACCGGATACCCGTCAAACTGCGACACACGCATCACGGCTCTCAGGTTTATATCATAATTAAGTTGTTCCCAGGGTCCGGAAAGGTTTTTCGCAGCCCAGCTTCTTCCCGAAGGCTCACCTCTGTGGTCCACAGACAACGGCAGCAGCGAGCCGCCGGGCGGCACGCCAAGGGAGACCACAACTGCGAAACTGTCGCCTGCGGTGAAACTCACGGGAACCTCCAGGGAAAGTTCCTGCCAGGCGGCAGCAGTATCGCTCCATTCCGATATTATCTCAGTTGAATCCTCCCACTGAGCAGGTCCCTTGATATTCTTGTAAACCAGCGCGGTTACCCGAAGGTTCGGCTGGTTCAGATAAATGCCCAATGCCTCGAGCTTACCGCCCCAGGGCGTGGAAAACACAACCGCACCGTAAGCAATGCTGTCATTGTATCCGGCAGAGGCTGTATGTCCCTGCTCGTCGTAGGCAAGCTCGAAGCGGTTTGAATTGGCTCCCAGCGGCACTCTCAGTATGGGGCGTTCATCGTCCGAAGTGCGAAGCTCTAATACGCCGGTTTCTGTGCCCGGCTTGGCGGCGAGGCAGTTAATGCGGATAAAAGCCGAGTCGGCGCACGGGATACTCAGGGTTTCGGCCTCCAGGCTGAACCAGGTGTTCTCGCTGCTGCTGGTAAGTACCAGCGCTGCGTGAAGGACTGCCGTGCCCCGGTTGTAAAGCCAGAGGCTGCGGGAGGTCTCCTTTCCCACTATGAGGTTATCGAAAGCCAGACTGTTCTTGCTCAGGGCGGCAGAGGGTTTTTTCCGCACGATTTCGCCAATATAGCTTTCAGCCGGGATGATTAGCGCCCGGATGGCGACAGGGTGGCTGCTGGAGAGCCAGCCTTCGGTTTCGCGCATGTTATAATAGCTGGGATATAGGGCGGTTCGGGCTGTATCTGCCGGCACGACCTTGAGGTACTTGTGTCCTGGAGTGGAGTATTGAACATCGGCGATAAAGGTGTCGGCGCTGTCGATCTGCACTGGTATGGGTAGAAAAACCTGATGCCAGCCCCCTTTTTCGATCAGCGTATCCTGGGTTTCGGCGACCAGGCAGTGCCCGCCTCCACCTTTTACCCCGGCCCAGAGGCGCAGGCATACTTTCATGGAATCCTGGAGAATACAGGTTCGGATACCGCTCAACAGGCCACTTTGCGGCATGCTGAAAGCTACCGCCCCGTGCACGGATTCGGTGAATGATTCGTAACCGCCGGGAACATCGCTTGAATCGTAACGCACGCTCCAGCCGGCTACCTCTGCCGAAAGCCCGGCGGTAAATTCCTCCATGTTATCCCCAAGAGGAGCGACAGTGACTGTCCCGGCCGCTTTGCCCATTGTGGTTGCGCTGAACAGGATCCCTGCTTCGAGCGTGCTCCCGCAGCCGATAGACAGTTCAACCGGATCAGCTGAAAAACCCTCACCTTGAATTTCGATACCGGAAAGCAGAAGAGTGCGAAAGCCAGGATTATAGATGGGAAGGCCCAGCCTGTATCTCTCCCCGATAAATGTTATCCCAAAGCAGAGCGAATCAGCTCCCGGCATGAAACCGGCCTCGAGCCTCATCGCATCCGGAGCCTGCACTCCGGGCCACATTATCGCACGGATTGCCAGGTCGTGCTCAAACGGTTCGAAAGTGCCCAGACCGGAGAAGCTCACCCAGCTTCTTCCCTCCGGTCGGCCCGTAGGGTCGTAGGGCACCGGCCAAAGGTCATCGAAACCCTTGCTCGTGTACCCCACCACCGCCACGACCGTATCGCCGGTCTCGAGGCAGATCGGCTGTTCAAGCACAATGCTGCGCCAGCCGGAGCTGCCGGCTTGGCCTGACTGCCAGGAAACCGGGCAGCGCAGGCTGCCGCTGTCCGCCCCGGAGTATATTTCAACAGTATAGTCGGTGCTGTCGTAAATGAAATAGGTGCTGAGTGCACCCAGGGTGCCGTCAACCGGCGCAGTAAAGATCACACCGCCGTGGGCGAGGTTGCTCCCGTAGCCGAAACCTCGTTCCTGGCGCGGGCCGTCCTCATCGTAGAACACTGTCAGCCCTGGCCTGGCCGGCTGAGAGAGATTGAAAACGGCCTGCCCTGCCTCGATTCGAACGCCCGTCACCAGCACATCCGAGACACGGCCGTCATTGCGGGCGCTTGAGGGATTGGTCAGGGAGGCGAAGCCTGTATTATTGGCTTCACCCGGAAACGCGTCGCCGGCGTCTCCCGTATTCACGCCATTGTCCAGATCGGCGCGGCCGTCGGCTTCCTCCAGATCCACCAGCTTAAGCAGCGCATCGTTGTTGTCGAAAGCCCGCTCATCCACATGCCAGATCAGCAGGCCCTCAGCCGGCAAATCGCTGTCGAATCCCTGCCGGGTACGGTATGAAAGAAGGAAATAGCTCAAGGCGCGCTCATCGTTATCCCAGACACGCACCACCTGGGAACTTTGTCCAACAGGGGCCAGGTAAAGCTCTCCCACCTCATCCTCGTGAACCGGATCAACCCAGCCCAGGCGCAGCTTGCTCCAGGCGCAGAAGTGAGTCGGCCTGCCGGGACTCTTGCTGTCAGCGCCATTGATGCCCAGCCCCATCAGCCCCCAGATACCGATACCGTAAGAGACTCCCTCCCCTGCCTGGACGGAATTGTAACCTGTGTCGTAGAGATCGATCAGGCCGAGCTGGTGGCCTAATTCATGGCAGAAAACCCCGATCTCCGCGGCCAGGTCGGAGCTGCCATCACCAACGAGTTCTGGTGCCAGGGAATACTGGTCGATCTTGATAAAGCCGCCTCCGGCAGCCGGATCATTTGTTTCGACAATGTGACTGCCCAGCCTGGAGGTGTGCGACCAGAAATTTTCCTGATCGCCGTTTGCCGCATCCCCACCAGGGTGGATCACGATCAGGGCGTCCACATACCCGTCATCATCACCTGAGTTCGGCTCGCTGTCTGGGCCGTCGTTGTCGAACCGGCTGAAATCCACCTGGCTGTCTGCAGCAGTGACGGCATCGACCACGAAACCCTCCGGGGACTCCGGGAAGGAGGCTGTTTGGCCCAGCGGCCCGCCCGAGTTGTACTGCGCCTGGGTGCGGCTTGTGGCGAACCAGCCAAAAACCTCACCTTCAAGCGTAAATCCTCCGGAGCTGACCCCGGCATAATACTCGCTCATCGTGCCGGTGAGGTAGCTGAGGAAAAGTTTATCGGTGAAAGTCTCTGGCTGGATAACCCCGGGCCGGTCTGAGTATGCGGCGAGGATCACCGGAAGGATTATTTTCTGCTGGGCAGCCCGGGCAAGAATGGGGCCTTTTCCCCTTTCCTGAGAGGGCCTGAGATTGGAGAGGTAAATCCGATTCTGCCGGGCTAAAAATTTGCCGAATCCGGCAGGGGTTTCCACCCCTGGCGAGGGGGGAGTCACAGCGGCGGATTTACTTACGGTGAGGCACAAACCCAGGCAACACAGAGCTATTTTGGCAATGGCAGGTCTCATTCTATCCTGCAGTCTAGGGATGAAAGAATTATCAGATGGAAAAAATGCAAGAAGTACGCCAGGGGGAGCTATCAGGAATAGAGAGGGATTAGAGGAAGGCCAAGGCAACAGGAACACCCACACTCTGCCCAGGGCGCAGTCAGCAATCAGGGTAAAAAATAAACGGAGTAAGCGGCCGCATTCATAAGGAGCGGCATGATCCCGGTTTGCGGCTTTCTGTCATTGAGAAGAATGGTTAATATTCCAGATCAGTGATAATTTTATCTCTGGCAGAGCAGCTCGTCCAGCCGCCCCACGACAGCCGAACGTTCATAACAGGCCAGTTCGTTCTCTTCCGGAGGAGGATGCAGCGGCTTGCCGTTTTGCAGGCGGTCTAAAAAAGTGCGTAAAGTATTCTGGATTTTACGGCTGTCCGGCTCTGTAACAGCCACGCCGCAGCCGGTTTTCTCGATCAGCCGCGACGCCGCTCCTTTCGGCACCAGAGCAAGTACCGGCATGCGGGCGCCGAGGTAATCATAAAGCTTACCGGGCACCACAAGTTCTGCATTTAGGGCAAAACTTTCTAACAGCAGCGCCAGGTGCGAGCCGGCCAGTTTCTTGAGCACCTCGCCTCTGGGAAGATAGCCGCTGAAAGTGACCGAGTCGCCAGATAGAAACTCCTGCGCGGCTTTTCGCACGCGCTTATCGCAGAGCCCGACAAGCTCAATTTTGCAGCAGGGGCTTTCTCCCCCGAATTCCCGGTTCAACGCTGCAAGAGCCCTGAACAGAGGAACCGGGTCGCGGTCCAGGGTCAGGTTGCCGGTGTGGATAATAGTGAGAGGCGCATTCTGGGGAGGGTTATGGGGAAAGTCACTGAATTCCCTGGAATCAAAACCGTTGGGTACAAACTGGAATTTGTCTTCGGGCTGCTCCGGGTATCGGGAGCGAAAATCCTCGACTGCCTCCTCGCTGCTGGCAAGTACCAGGTCTGCCCGTTTGACAACCATCCGTTCGAGGTGGCGCTGCAGGGCTCGATGAAGAGCCGTCGGAAACTTCCGGTAAATGCCGCGCACCCATGGGTCACGAAAATCGGCGGCCCAGCGAGTATCAGTCCTGCCGGCGAGATACCAGGCCGCCAAATGGGCGGATTCAGGGGGGCTGGTACTCATGATCCAATCCGCCTGTGAGGCAGCTTTAAAAGATTTTCGCACAGCAGGCGCTATCCAGGTGCAGTAGACATCCGGTACGGGGAGCCAGTCGGCAAAGCGGCGCCACTTTCTGATCGCGCGCTCGCTGCGCAGCTTTTCTTTCCTGTCCTGACTTCGATCGGCGAATCGAAGGATACGCACGGGGTTCAATGCGCCTGCGCGGAGAACTTTCGTGGATTCCGGCAAACGGCCAAGCAGACTTTCATCCTTGATCCAGTAGCCGTCCTCCGGTCCTGCAACCACGGTAGTGCGCCAGCCGTGACTGCTGAGCAGGCGCACCGTTTCCACAGAACGAAGCACCCCGCCCCCGCCGTGGGGAGGGAAAAAGTAGGCCAGGAATAAAAGATTTTTCATTGGCGAGCGGTCTTTTCAATAACTTAAAAATGAACTACCCCACGGCAAGCCGCGGACTATCACAATGATGAATTTTATCGATCTTATTCCCCCCGAGGGCGAACAGATCGAGACAACCCCCTGTGTCCCCCTTTGGTAAGGGGGATTATAAATTGATCCCCTTTGCTAAGGGGGATTACATGCCGATCCCCCGGGGAGTTACCCCGGAGCAGAGCTCCGAGGAATTCCTTTCGATTAAAGTGCGGAGACACGGCATACCCTGCCCTGATAGATTATTTCATCAAGGTTCTATTCCTGTAAGCCAAGTGACTTGCCCAGCTCCAGCACTTTCCCGTCCACCTCGA
>JAUVUV010000098.1 GCA_030604975.1 Candidatus Glassiibacteriota bacterium
AATTCAAGTTATCCCCTAAAACCACCGGTACCCCTGTACATCCAGGTTTGTCAGGCCCGCCTCTCTGGCCCAGGCAACAGCTTCCCTGTACTCCTCTCGCGTGATCCTGCGGTTGATCTGCGGGTAGTCGCCCGCCTTGTATGTCGGCCTGTACTGGGACATGAGATTGAGATAGGTGTCTTTCGGCAGGTTCTCTGCTATCCACTCTATCACTTCTTTGGTTCCGCTCACCCGGTTGGGCATCACCAGGTGGCGGATCATCAGCCCGCGGTACATCAGGCCGTCGGAGGCAGGCTTTGCCACACCCACCTGGCGGTGCATCTCCAGCAGAGCCGCCTTTGTAGTCTCAGGATAGGCATCCGCGTCAGAGGAGTATTTGGCGGCCATTTCACCTGAAGAATACTTGAAATCGGGCAGGTAGATATCCACTATGCCGTCGAGCTTTTGCAGTATCTCCACTCGCTCCCATCCACAGGTGTTGTACACCAGAGGCAGTCTCAGACCCCTGGCCGCGGCCAGGTCCACTGCAAGCAGGATATGCGCAGAATAGTGGGTGGGGGTTACGAAATTGATATTATGGCAGCCGATTTTCTGCAGGTGCAGCATCATCTCAGCCATGTCCTCGATAGCCCTCGCCTTGCCTTCCCCTCCCTGGCTGATCTGCCAGTTTATGCAGAATACGCATCGCAGGCTGCAGTTAGTCAGAAAAATAGTTCCCGAACCTCCCCTGCCTACCAGAGGTCTTTCCTCCCCGAAATGGGGGTGAAATGAGGAAATCTCAAGCTGTGAGGAGGCATGGCAGAACCCCTCTTCTCCCGCCAGCCGGCTGGCTCCGCAGCCTCTGGGGCAGAGTTCGCAAGCCTCCATCACGTTCCAGAGCTCTTCGCCTCTTTTTTTCAGCTCGCCGCTGTTGTGAAGGCTCAAATAGGCGGGTTCGAAATCCGGATCGATTTCGGCTCCCTTTTCAGCTGTCAGCCGCTCTGTCTCCTGGCTGTTGCGGATATAAGCCGTGGAGCCGGGCTTTTTCCTGTTTCTGCATCCGGAGCCCAGGAAAATAAGACCAGAGCTGAATCCGGCAATCAGGGAGTTAAGGCAGGATTCAAAGAAATGTCTTCGTGATTGACCCTTCATTTGGAATATCCTCCTGCTGGCAGGGCTGGCACACGGGATATGTCCATGCGGGTCATTCCCCCGGCTTGATTCTGCCCGGCCGCTGATGGATAAGGAAAATCCCGCCGGCAACGATCAGCACCATACCCCACCAGAAATCAAGATGAAGTTCCGCGCCCACCACATCCGGCGGGTTTGCCATGTGGTAAATACCGCTGATCGTTATGGTGAGCCCGTAAACGAAAAGGATAATCCCGCAGAGAAACCAGATGGCTATTTTCGAAGTTCTATCGCTCATAAGATGATGCCCCTTTCTTCTACCAGAAAATGATATTCAGCACCACGAATATCGTGAAACTCACCCAGGCCCAGTAAGCGGGCTTCCTGTACCACACCGACGGCCCTTCGTGCGGGACCTCGCTCACCCCGTAAACCAGACCTGTGAGTTCCTCCACCGGCTTTGGCGCAGTGAACAGCGAGATCAGGATCGTGGCGACAAAGTTCACGCTGAAAGCCCAGGCAGCCTGCCACATGTTGACAGCCATGGTGCTTGGTTGCTCGCTGAATGCAACGATACTCGGGTCGAGAATTTCGAATCTCACGCCTAAAAAGATTCCAATCGAGGTGCACATTCCCAACAGCAGCCCCCAGAAACCTGCTTTCGGGGTGCACCTTTTCCAGAACATCCCCAGCAGCACGGTGGCGAAGAGCGGGGCGATAAAGAAACTGAACAGCGCCTGCATGTAGTCCATGATACTGGAGAAGCGCTTGACAATATAGGTCGTGCCAATCGAGACTCCCACCCCGAACACAGTCGAGATCCGGCCGAGTTTAAGGTAATGCGAATCGCTGGCGTGCTTGCGGATATAGGCCCGGTAGATATCATAGGTCCAGACCGTGGCAAACGCGCTCACATTACCCGCCATGCCGCTCATGAAACCGGCGATCAGGGCGATCACTCCCAGGCCGAGCATCCCGGGTGCGAGATAGCGTTTCATCAAAAGCGGGAGCACCGCGTTGTAGCTCTGGGTTGCGCTGATATCCGGGCTTTCCGGCTGGAGTCCGGGAATGATCGCGAAACCGATAAGCCCGGGGAGGATCACGATAAACGGGATCGCCATCTTGAAAAACGAGCCGATTATCGGGGCTGTTTTCGCAGCGCGGATATCCTTGGCGGTGAGTACTCTCTGCACCACGAGGTAATCGGTGGTCCAGTAGCCCATGCTGAGCACGAAACACAGGCCGAAAACGATCCCCAGCCAGTGCATGCCCATCGGATTGAGTTCCGGCGAGGCCATGGTGGACCAGATATGCATCCGGTCCAGCATCGATGCTCCGGCGGTGGTTATTTCGGCTGCGCGCATGTTGACTAACTCGACCAGCTTGTGCCAGCCTCCCACCTCGATCAGGCCGAAAATCGGGATCAGCAGGCAGCCGGCCCAGATCAGGAAGAACTGGATTATCTCGTTGAAAATCGCCGATGTCAGGCCGGCCATTGTAACGTAGGCAGCCACAGTGGCTGCGGTGATCAGGATACTGGTGTCGAAATCCCATCCGAAAAAGTTCTCCAGCACCAGGCCCATGGCGTACATGCTGATCCCGCTCGCCAGCAGGGTCATCACCACGAATGTTACTGCGGCCAGCCCCCGCGCGCTCTCGCCGAATCGCATCTTAAGGTAGCCCGGCACCGAATGAGTCTTGCTCACATGGTAAAACGGCATCATGAATATGCCCAGGAAGAGGATTGCCGGAATCGCCCCGATCCAGTACCAGTGCACAGCGAGCATTCCGTACTGGTAGGCGGCGGACGACCAGCCCATCAGTTCCAGGGCACCCATGTTAGCGGCGATGAAAGAGAGACCTGCGATCCAGGCAGTCTGATTACGGCCGGCAAGGAAAAAATCCTCTCCGCTTTTCGTGTAGCTCTTGAGATAGTAGCCCACCCCCAGCACGAAAACAAAATAGAACACGATGATAAACAGGTCTACTGTATGGAGTTGGAACATCGGCGCTTGAACCCTCCTTTTGATCTCAGGGGCTGAAAATTTCTGCTTCGACTGGATTGTTCAATCGGCAGACCTTGTTTTGCTCTCCTCGTTCAAGTTTTCAGCCTGTTCCAGAGGCGCTAAATGTAGAACGAACTTTTGGGTTTTTCTCAAAATTGTTCCCAGTGGAGAACGTCATCGAGCTTTCTTTTAGCCTTTTGCGGCGGTTGACCGGCTGCCGGATAGCCCAGGGCTACCAGGCTCACCAGTTTATAATCCTTGGGCGCGCCGACCAGCTTAACAATCTTATCGGCGTAGGGCTTTTTGTCGCCTGCCACCCAGCAACTTCCCAGACCCAGGGCACAGGCTGCCACCAGCATGTTCTGGGTGGCCGCAGAGCCATCCTCGAGATAATATTTTGTGTCGCGGCAGAGCACCACGATACATATCGGTGCCTCGGCGATAAACTTGCCGTATTCGCATATCTCGGCCAGCGTTTTTCGCATCTTCGCCTCGCTCACCACCACGAACTCCCACGGTTCGACTCCGCGTCCCGTGGCGGCCAGCCTGCCTGTGTCGACAACCTTTTCCACAGTTTCCCGATCCAATGCGGTGGTCTCGTACTTGCGAATGCTTCTTCGTTCCCTCAGTGCCTGAAGTGCATCCATAACTACCTCTTTCAACTGTATTGAACAGAACAAGTCAGTGTTGGCGGATTTAAGCAGGTGACATATTAATCCGGGATTAACTGGCCTTGATAAAAGTATGCTACAAATTGGTTCGATTTAACCGGATGCGCAAGAGTAACTGGCTAAGTGCTGATGAGAGATAAAATCTTTCCCCTTTGATCAAAGTTGCGGCAGGTTCCCTGAATAATTTTTCCGTAAGTTAATTGAGTTTGAAAGATTGGAAACAATCAGGTTTTTTATACTGTTAAATATGGTGCATGAAAACTCTTAATATTATAAACTTTGATTTTGCTTTAAAAATGTATTTTCAAATAAAACGGCAAATTGTAAGTTGATTTTATTGTCTAGTTGATATCAAGCAGAAGAAACGAACGAAATAAATCCCACCGGTAACTGTCAGGGGCTGTCGAAATGCATTTCAGCGCGCAGGAAGAATACGGTCTGCGTTGTATCCTTCAACTTGCCAAGGGTCACGGCAGCGAAGCTGTGACAGCCAGACAGATCAGCGAACAGGAGTTTATCAGTCTGGACTATGTACACAAGCTTCTCGGGATTCTCAAGTGCAAGGGGCTTATCGTGAGCACCCGCGGGATCAAAGGCGGATTCAGGTTGAAAAAACCCCCCGGCGAGATCACTGTCTGTGAGGTACTTCAGTTGTTGTCCAGCGAGCTCAATTCAGACGGCCATTGCGCCAAATTCAACAAGAAAAAAGCCCGGACCTGCCATGGAGTGGAGGAATGCGAGGTCAAGCCTCTCTGGGATACGATCTTCCGTTTCTACGAGGAATTCGGCTCCAAGGTAACTATTCAGGATCTGATCGATAGAAAAATTCCCACAATCCAGGTTGTTTTTTGATAGAACTGCCGCGCCGCCTCCATTCCCAGTGAATAGATCTTTCCAAATTCTGTCGAAACCTGGAAAGAACTTATCCCTCGGATGATTTTTCCCCTCTCATTTATCAGCGCCTGAATGCTGCTGCATAGGCCCGGGTGATCTCCAGTCCTGCCTGGCGTTCGGCTATCAGAAAGTTTTCGAGGCGCCCCAGGGTTTTGTAACAGTGATTGGTCTGGCCGTATTCGGCGGCCACCTGCTCCGGGGCCAGCGTGTGCCCCATCGGATCGGCCACATTCGCCAGTACAAGGGTGCGCGGAGCCAGTGCCGCCGCCAGGGCCGGCAGGTCGTATTCAGCCAGGGCTCCCAGTACGACATTATCGAGCTGGCGGCGATGGTACTTCGCCTCGACAACCGCCCTCCAGGAAACCAGCCCACCCTCGAGAATTACACGCGATATCCGGTTGTCGAAAGAAGCTGCATGAAGAAGCGGGACAGCGGCGCTGCCCTTGCCCACAGCAAT
Organism: Candidatus Glassiibacteriota bacterium; assembly: GCA_030604975.1. Lineage (GTDB taxonomy): Bacteria > Gemmatimonadota > Glassbacteria > GWA2-58-10 > GWA2-58-10 > JAUVUV01. Next base: position 5,139 of record JAUVUV010000098.1, read on the forward strand.
TACCTGCGAGTTCCTGTTGCCGTGTACAGCTTTGAGCACGTCTACCCCGCGCACCAAGTCCAGCGCTCGCATGCCCACCAGAGACTTTTTCACGTGAAAGGCCATCATCGGTATATCCCAGTCAGGAGAAAACCACTCCTGGAAAAGGCTGCTGCGTCTGGATGGCCTGGCTGTTTCGCCCTTGCCTCTCACATCCGGGGCGAGCACAGTGTGGCCCGCGGCCACCAGCACGGCGATATCCCCACCAGCATCATCCGTCTTGCTGTTATGCGCTGCGTAAAGCACAAGGGGAAAGTCTCCGGCTGCTTCCGCCTCCGGGCGGAACAGCAGGGCCGGAATGGTGATTCCAGGCTCGCTGTCGTAGGTGATCAGTTCCACTTTCGCACCAGGCTGCTGGGCATAGCCGCGGTTCTGGATATTCAGCTCGCTGGTGATCCGCTCGTAGGCGACAAGCTCGCGCACTTTAGCCAGCAGCTCTTCTCTAAAACTCTCGAACTCCTGAATTGAATTTGGACGTTGGGGCGAATACATAATTCTGCGCGCGTATGCCTTGTTCAGGGAGCCAATAGTTTCGGCGTCCTGATAACTGGTGATAACCTGGCCTGTGGGAGTCACCTGGAGGTTTCTGTCGCGCTCAAGCAGGTGGGGCTTTTCTTTTTGCTGAGTGCTCAAACCCAGCAGGTGTTTGCCCAGCCAGCTCATGCAGGCCTCTCTGCGGGGGAGCGTGTATCCATGATAGTCGTCCGCTTCGAACATGTCGATCTTCTCGCCTGCCCCGTAAAGCTCATAGATTCTTTTAGCCTCGGTGAAAGTTTCGCGGGCGCCGATTATCGAGAAAAAATCCTGGATCGCCGTGTTCATCAGATAAGGTTTGGGTGCAAAGCAGAGCGCGTAATCGCCGAAATCCAGCCCGGAGCCGATAAAGGGCAGCATGTTCTGCTCAGCATCCTGCGGGCCGATAGTCTCCCACAACCGACGCCAGGAGGTCATGTAGCAGCTCGGCACAGCCACGGCAAGCCTGTCATCCAGCGCGGCGATATAAGCACTCTGCATGCCGCCGCCGGAATTGCCGGTGACTGCGATACGTTTGGGATCAACCTCCGGGCGGCTGATCAGGTAGTCGATACTGCGGATCATGTCCCAGATAAAATAGGCGGCCGCATTGGAGCCTGTCAGCAGGCACTGGATGCCTGCCATGCTGTGCTCGGTGGTAGTGCCTTTGAGCAGTGTTTCACCCAACTCCTCGTCCCAGTACATCAGGCGCTCGCCCTGGCCCGGCGGATCGAAAGTAAGTACCACGAAACCCATCCGCGCCAGCCCGATCCAGAGGCTCTGGTACACGTCCGCCGCCTTGCCGTTTATCGCGTGCCCGCAGGTGGCGAGCACTGCAGGGTGGGGTTTTTTACCCTTTGCGGGAAGATAAAGGTTGCCGGTAACATAGAATCCAGGCCGGCTCTGGTAGAGCACTTTTTCCATCGTATAACCGTCCCGCTCCAGACGGCCGGTGATCTGGGCCTTGAGATCGGTTTTTTCCGGCAGAGGGCCGAGTGTTGCCAGCATCCGCTCGCGGACCAGCCGCTTGCGTGCCTCGACCAGAGCGGGAGAATTTATCGCGGCGATCTCCTGCTCGCGCGCATCCAGGTACTCCCAGGCTATCTTTGTCAGGTAGTTGTAAAGCATCTGGGAGGCGGCCTGGGATTCAGCCTCGCTTTTTAGCACCGTGAGTTCCGACTGGGCGAAAGCAGGGCCGGTCAGGAGGCAGGCCAGTATGAAAAAGGCAAGAGGAAAAATGCGGCGTATCCCTGTTTTCATTTGAAACTCTCCCGGTTGGATTATTGGAAGGCAAACTATCAGATTCATGATAAAAGAAAATGGGCCGGGCACAAGAAAAAAAGGTATTTAGGTGAAGAAGATTTACAGGAATGCTTTATCCGTTTTCTTTATGTAAAGAGATCAACTTGAGTGAAAAAGAATATCCGCGCCGGCAAGACCAGAATAGCGGGAAAGGTTTTTAACTTTGGTATCGATTTATTTTATGGTACTGATAGAGAAGTGAAACAAAAGTGGGTGATTTTGAGCATAATGTTACAGAATTTAGAAAAATGAAACAAAATATCTTGTTGATGTGTAGATAAAGTAAGTGTGGGGATTCTTGCCTGTTGCAAAGTACATAGCCTTGGGAATAATAAATTAGTCGTAAGCTTTTTCCTCTTCTCAGCGAATCAGAGTCATAACCCTGCACTACAACAAATATCAGAGGGCTCCTTTTTTAAATCAAACCAGAAAAATCGAGATTCAAACAGTGCCGGCAGCAAGCGCGGTAAAAATGTTTATCGATTTTATCCCCGGATAAAAGCGTGCTATAGGGCAGACAATTC
>JAUVUV010000004.1 GCA_030604975.1 Candidatus Glassiibacteriota bacterium
CGAAGACTATGCCAAACGCATGTCATTTTCTGACATAGATCAAAACGATTGGCCATACTCTTCCCCAAAGGGATAATTCCCTAAATCATTATGATGTCACCGTTGGACTCGTAATAGCCGCAGAAAAAAGGGAATTTGGCTCGGCAGGTTTATTGGATGTCAGGCGCTTGTGATCGGATTCGGGAATCATAATCGGCTAAAGGCGTTTTTCGACCATCTTTTCAAGATGATTGCTCGAGTTGAGATAACTGATATTGATATCGCCTCGATATGATTATATCTCTTCCCCCGTTGATCTGACAGAAACGATGCCTGCCCGCTTTCGCCATATCAGTACGAGCTATCCCTCAAGCTCCAGAACCGGAAATTTTTCAAATGGCGCAAGGATTTCCGCCCTGCCGCTCTCATTAATATATACCACATCTTCGATACGGACACCCATGCCGCGTTCCGGGTAATAAAGGCCTGGCTCGATTGAAAAAACCGATCCGGTTTTCAAACAGTTGCTCTCATCCGGAGTTTGCTGAAGGCGCAGGTAGGGATGTTCATGCACCTCGAGGCCGATTCCGTGGCCCAGTGAATGAACATAACCCTCGGTGGTGCCGGGCTTGGAGCGGATCGTCGGATGGCCCAGCGTCTCGAAATAGTCGCAGACAAGCTCCTGCAACTCAGAGCCGTGAACTCCTGCCCTTGCCTCCCCAATCGCTTTTTCCTGTGCGGCCAGTACCTTCTCGTAAAGCTTCAGGGCTTCGTCCGTAGGGTTTCCGATTAGGAAACTCCGCGTAATATCGAAAAAATAGCCGCCTCCTTTACGGCATGGGAATACATCGAATACCATTGTTTTGCCGACAGTCAGGACTGTCTCGTCAGGGTTCGAGGCATGGGGTATGCCAGCCTCGCGGCCGATTGAGAGGATTGTTTCGTAAGGTTCCTGCAACCCCTTTCGCGCCAGAGTGGTTGTGAGACAGGACTTAACCGCCCCGACAGTAACCGCTGCGCCGCTGCTGTCGATCACCTGATCACCCTCTGCGTGCGATTTGCGGATCAGATCCAGGGCTTCGCTCATTGCCTCGAGCGTGGCCTGCGCCACCCTTTTCATCTCCTGGACCTCTTCCGAGTCCTTGGTCGCCCGGGCCGTTTCGAGTACGGGAGGAATGTCGCGTACCAGTTTCAGTTGAGGAAGGCGTTGGTTTAAGTTTTCGAGCAGGAAATGAAACTCGCCCGGGTCGGCTACCCCGTGCACTGCGAGTCTGCCGGCGAGATTTTCCCGTTCTGCCAGACGGGCGAACATTTCCAGGCGCACAGTGATTGGATCGTTGTGTTCTTGCGATAATTTTTCCGCACCGAGTTCGTTGAAATCGAGGGTACGAAGGCCGCTTGCAGCCGCTGCCTCACGTTCCATGGGGCCATGGCAAAGAAGAGGTTGGCTGTCCGGGCGAAGGATTATCCAGGCGGAGGTGAGAGAGACCCCACTGGTGAGATAGTAAGCCTCAGGGCAATCATGGGTCGCTCCGGTTACCCACAGCATGTCCAGGTTTTGCTCGCCCAGCAGTCGGCTGATTTCACTTCTCATAGTTGCTCTAAGATCGATTCGTCCATGTGGAAGCTGTGCTCGTCTGTCGGGAAATTACCCTCGCAAATATCTTTGCGGTAGGCTGAGACGGCATCCACTGTCTGTTCAGCCAGGGAGGCCCATTGTCTGGTGAATTTGAGTGCTCTTTCGCTCAGGCCCAGAATATCGTGGAGCACCAGGATCTGGCCGTCACACTCAGGGCCGGCGCCGATCCCGATTGTGGGCACGGGGACTCTTTCGGTAATCAACCTGGCAAGCGGGCGCGGGACAGCCTCGAGCACCATAGTGAAACAGCCCGCCTCGGCCACCGCGGTGGCATCTTCCAGGATCTGGCGCGCAGCCTCGAGTTCCTTGCCCTGCACTTTCAAGCCGCCCAACATCGCGCGGTACTGGGGCATCAGGCCCACATGGCCGATCACCGGGATATTGGCCTCCACGACTGCGCTGATTACACCAGCCATTTTCTTTCCCCCCTCGATTTTCACCGCATCAACCCCGGATTGCTTGAAAATTCTCACTGCGTTTCTTACTGCACGCTGCGGGCCCTCCTGCACTGATCCGAAAGGCATATCCACCGCGACCAGGGCCCTGGGATCGGCCTTCATCACTGCAGATGCGTGGTGGATCATCTGCTGCATGGTAACCGGAACAGTGCTCTCCAGGCCCATCACAGTGTTCGCCAGCGAATCACCTACAAGGATAATGTCCACTTCAGCACGGTCCACCAGCCGGGCGAAAGTACAGTCATAGGCTGTTACTGCGCAGATTTTTTTCCGGGATTTTTTCCTGGCCCGGATAGTGTGGATAGTGATTTTGTCTTGTGGCATTTTAAAAGCACTCGGAAAGCAGTTCAAATTATTAAGGTACTTTTTAATATACTTTATCCTCAAATGGCTAACAAGGTGTTTGGGCCGTGATGGCATGCAATACTGAGTTTTTCCGAGGGAAAGTAAAGCTGAGAGTGTCTGTTGTTGACACCCGTTGGCTCTGGAGGTAATTTGAGAAAGCCTGTAAGAATAAATTGCGAGTGCACTGCGATCCCTTTTACTAAGGATCAGCAAGGCTTTTATTGAAAACTCACACCTCTGCTCGAAATGATGATTGAATCTCTGTCCCCGTTATCCAAAGCCAGGGAAAAAATACTGTCCAGACTGCTCACTAAAAAATACCGACAGGCTGAACGGCTTTTTCTGGCCGAGGGTGTGCGGCTGGTGGAGGAGGCGGTCGAATGCGGTGTGGGGATCAAATGGGCCGTCGCCACCCAGGATATGGGTGAACGGGCAAAAGTATTGATCAAGAAACTTGTTGAGCGGAAAATACCGGTCTATCGCGCAGAGGGAGAGGTATTCCCTAAAGCTCTCGACGTGGTTTCCCCGCAGGCGGTGGCCGCTGTATGCCGGCAGCCGGAGAGAAAGCTGGATGACCTGTCAATTCCCGGGTGTGCTCTGGTGGTTGTCTGCGATGGGCTGAAAGAGCCGGGCAACCTGGGAGCGGTGGTCAGGGTCGCCGCGGCTGCCGGCGCCGATGCAGTTCTCACAGGTCCGGAAACAGTGGATATCTTCAACCCCAAAGTCCTGCGCGGCTCAATGGGCGCTCTGTTTCGGATGCCGGTGATTGAGGTGGAAAACACAGCAAGCCTTTGCAGATTCCTTTCTGATTACGGTTTCTCCGTATTCACGGCTGCTGTCGAAGGCGAACCCCTTTTTTTGATAGATCGATTTCCTTCACGAACCGCATTGGTTCTCGGTTCTGAGGCGGAGGGTTCGGCAAATTTCCCTGAGGCGCGCCGGGTGAGTATCCTGATGGCCAGGGAAGTGGAAAGTCTCAACGTGGCGGTAGCCGCGGGGATTATTCTGTATGAAATCGTCCGTAAAACGGATAAGAACCCTATCAGCTCGAGCATTTGAAAAATGGACACACAACTGATTACAGCAATATTTCTCGGTATTCTCGGCGCAATGGTAGGCAGTTTTCTCAATGTCTGTATCTACCGCCTGCCGGAAGGCGGCTCGATTGTGTTCCCGGCCTCCCGCTGTCTGCGTTGCGGGGCTCCAATCCGCTGGTATGATAACATCCCCCTGGCGAGTTTTATCATTCTCCGGGGAAAGTGCCGCACCTGCGGCGGGCCGATCTCCCTGCAGTATCCGCTGGTGGAAGCAGCCGGTGCTATGCTGATTGTTATTGTCTACTTCAAAGTCGGCTTGAGTTTCGATCTGCTCGAGGATACCACCCTGCTTTTCATCCTGCTCGGAATCGCAGTCTCCGATGCCCGGTCCTACACGATTCCGGATGGTTTTTCGCTGAGCGGGATTGCACTGGGCCTGCTGCTTTGCTTTCTCCCGGGAGGTATCACTCCACTGGAATCAGTGGCAGGGCTGTTGGTGGGAGGGGGATCCCTTTATCTGGTCGCACTGCTCGGCGAGTACATTTTCAAGAAAGAGGCGATGGGCGGGGGGGATGTGAAGATGCTGGCGATGATCGGAGCATTTTTAGGCTGGCCGGGTGTGCTGTTCACCCTTTTCGTCGGCTCGCTGGCCGGAAGCCTCATTTTCGGCTGGATAAATTTTGTGCTGCGCAAAAATAAACTGGTGCCGTTCGGGGTGTTCCTCGCTATTGGTGCAGGTATTTATACATTTGCCGGGCCGGAGCTGATCGCCTGGTACCTGTCGCTTTTTTAATTGAAAAGAATTCCTCGAATTTTTGCTTCGGGGTAATCCCCCGGGGGATCAGTATGTAATCCCCCTTAGCAAAGGGGACACGCTCAAAGGAATTCCCCCTTACCGAAAGGGGTATACGCTCAAAAGTCCCCCTTAATAAAGGGGGATCAATAAGTAGTCCCCCTTAATAAAGGGGGAAACAGGGGGTTGTCTCGATCTGTTCGCCCTCGAGGGGAATAAGATCGATCAAATTCATCATTTTGATACTCCGCAGCTCTGCTGCGGGGTAGTTCATTTTCTTCAAAAATTTGTCGATTCCAGCAGGAGGAGAGATGATGTTGAAAATGGCCCTTAATTTTTTTACCTGCCTCGCGTTATTATTCTCGCTTTCAGGAAGTGATGTACTGCCGCAACCTTTGGATAGCTCAACTCTCCCGAGACCGGAGTATCCAAGACCGCAATTGGCGCGCCAGAGCTGGCTGAATCTCAACGGCACCTGGGAATTCGAACTGGACCCCGGGGTCTCCGGCGAGCAACGCGATTTTCATCTCGGCGCCCCGTATTCGAAAAAGATACTCGTACCGTTCTGTCCGGAAAGCGAGCTGTCCGGGATAGGCCAAAAAGATTTCATGCTCTGTGTCTGGTACCGCCGAAATTTTGACCTTCCGGAAGGCTGGCAGGCTAAGCGGATTCTGATTCATTTCGGTGCCGTGGACTACGAGGCAAAGGTCTGGGTTAACGGAAAGCTTGTCGGCACGCACCGCGGAGGGTATACGCCGTTCAGTTTCGAAATAACCGATCTTGTCAGGAAGAAAGATAACACAGTTGTGGTGCGCGCTTTCGATGACACCCGCAGCGGCCTTCAGCCCAAAGGCAAACAATGTTCGGATTATCACTCGCGGGGGGTGCATTATACCCGCACTACCGGAATCTGGCAGACAGTGTGGCTCGAGGCGCTTGGACCGGCCTTCTTGAGTTCGTTCAGGCTGTACCCGAATGTTGAGGAGTCCTCGGTCACGATCCAGCCCAGCCTTGTCGGTGAACTGCAGGGTTTGACCCTGAAAGTAAAGGTTACAGCCAATGGCAGAAAAGTCGGAGAGGCAACAGTCAATGCCCAGAGTTCGGCGCCCCTTACGATAAAACTCTCTGAGCGCCGCCTCTGGGAGCCTGGCGCACCCTTTCTTTACGACCTTGAGTTTACGCTCCTGAAAGAAAGAAAAACGATCGATGTTGTCAAAAGTTATTTCGGCTTGCGGAAAGTCGAGATACAGGGCAACAGGGTATTGATCAACAACAGGCCTGTTTTCCAGAGGCTGGTCCTGGATCAGGGATTTTACCCTGACGGTATCTATACCGCACCAGATGATGAAGCGTTAAAAAAAGACATTGAGATGTGCATGGCCATGGGATTCAACGGCGCCCGCCTTCACCAGAAAGTTTTCGAACCGCGTTTCCTCTACTGGGCGGATGTGCTAGGCTACCTGGTCTGGGGCGAATATCCCAACTGGGGGCTCGACCACAGCGATCCCCGGGCTCTGGAGCGCATGCTGCCTGAATGGCTCGAGGTTGTGAACCGGGATTTCAACCATCCTTCTATTATCACCTGGACCCCGTTCAATGAGACACCCAGAAATCAAAATCCCGAGTTTCTGCGCACGATCTTCCGGGTGACCAAGTCTGTCGATCCGACAAGACCTGTGCACGATACCAGCGGCTACATTCATGTGGAGACTGATATTTTCAGTGTTCATTGTTATAACCAGGACACGGTGAAATTCAGATCATTTTTCGAGGATTTCAAAACGAGCGATAAAATCTGGCAGAGCAGGCCGGAACGCGATTCTCCATATCTAGGGCAACCCTACATTGTAGATGAATATGGCGGTATCTGGTGGAATCCCGGGCAAAAAGACGATAAGGCCTGGGGTTACGGAGGGCGACCGAAATCGGAAAAAGAATTCCTGGATCGGTACAGAGCACTTACCGAAACCCTGCTCTTTCATCCGAAAATGTTTGGTTTCTGCTATACACAGCTTTACGATATCGAACAGGAGGTAAATGGTCTGCTTACCTACGACCGGCGTTTCAAGTTCGATCCGGAGGTTATCAAGTCAATCAACTCCCAGCCGGCAGCTTACGAAAAAGATTAAGCCACTGATTTCAGGACATGGTTAACCATTTATTAACCACTCAAACAGAGGTGAAAAATGCGCCCGGTTAAGAGAGCAATGATTGCAATTGGATTTCTTATCTTTTCTCTGGTTTTCATTGTTTCCTGTTCCTCTGGTCTGCCTGGAAAGAAAGGAGCAGGGCAGCAAGTCAAACCGCGCTACATGGTTGTCCAACCCGGTACCCATCCGGGCCTGCTTTTCTGTGCCGAGGAGCTCCCAGCCCTGAGGCGGCGCACGGAAAGTGGAGGCCTGGCAGGCGAAGCCTGGCAGAAAATCAAAGAACTTTCGAAAAATTGGTCCATGAGAGGAGAATGGGAGAATCGCGGGATGCAACTGGACGCAATGGCTCTGATCTACCAGATCGAGGGTGACAGTGAAACCGGGCGAGCTGCGGTGGAACTTTTTAAGGAGATAACCGCTGAAATCGAACCGTTCGCTTACTACAAAGAGGTGGATTCCGACTTTTTTGAAACTGAGTACTGGCCCAAGGCCTTGGCTTATGCCTGGGACTGGCTGTACGAACTGATGACTGAACAGGAGAGGGCTCAGATTCTGGCTGCGATGGAAAACTGGTGCAAGGCCCTGTACGAACACACAGAGTCCTGGTGGTGGCGCGATGCATCCTATAACTGCGGAGCAATACCAGTCGGCGCTCTTGGCCTTCTCTGCACGGCAATCCAGGGTGAAACCGAACATCCGGAGTTCGACAAGTGGAGTTCCAGCGCCCTGCGCCGCATCCGGGACAACTATTTCCCAACTGCCTGGAGAGCCAACGGCATTTGCTACGAGGGTCCTTGTTATGCACATTACCATAAAAACTCGACACAGTTTGGCGAGGCTATTCGGCGCACCGGCGGATCCGATATTATTACCACCAGTGGGGCACTCAACGCCATGCAATATCAGCGTTTCCAATGGATGCCCCAGGGCGGCTGCGGCCCGATCGGCGATAACACCGGCTATGGCCGCCGGGTTTTTCAGACCGTATATCTTTTCGGCATCGGCCAGATGAACGACGGCCCAGGCCTTTGGACTTTCGAGAAATATACCGATCGCAAAAGGCTCAACCCGATTCTCACCTTTATCTGGTATCCGGAACATGTGGAACCTGTATCTCCTGGACAGGCGCAGCTTCCCACCTCGTATTATTTCGAGATCACCCCCAACCGCGCCGGCTATATTTACAGCCGCTCGGAATGGGATAATGAGCAGGCGGCCTGGTTTGCTTTTGTCACACGATACGCAAACGCCAACCATCAGCACTACGATATGAATTCATTCCTTTTCTCGGCTTTCGGCGAGCAATTTGCCACCCATGCGAATGTCTATTCATACAGGCACGAACACCATGGTGCAGATATCGAGCACAACATGGTGATTGTGGACGGTGGGGGTATGCCAGCCAATGACCGCAGCGGCTCTGCCGGGGACGACTGTTCGCTTTACGGCTTCATGACGGGCGTGGGCCTTGGCCGTTTCGCAGATTACATGCGCGGAGATGCTAAACTCTCCTACAAGGACCGCTCCGTTCGGAGCAGTACGCCAGCCCTGCGCGCGGATAGATACGGCCTGTTCGCCAAGCAGGGACCTAACCCATATGTGGTGATGGTGGATGACATCCAGAAAAGTGAAAACGAGAACGACTACCACTGGCAATGGTACGCCAGGGCAAAAGCGGTTAACGGTGCGGGTACTCTGGATGACCCGCTTCTGATCAAGGGAGAAAGCGCAAACTGCGCGATAGCTTTTTTGACTCCTGATGAGCCGGAATACGATTTCCAGATTGTCAGGGGCGGCAGCAGGCGCTACCCCCTGGAGCTCGGCCTGATACGCGTGCACCAGCAGGGGAGCAGGGTGCGGTTTTTCTCGATCGGCGCAGCCTGGGAGAAGGGATCGACAGAGCCTAAATTCAAGCAAGGCCCTTCTGTAACCGGCAACCCGGATGCTTTGAGCCTGGTCGTTGAAGGGGAGGATTTCACCGATCAGATACTCTGGCAGCCGGAGGAGTACCTGGATCGCCCGGGAGCTGAAATTTCCTGCGGAGAAATGGTCACGGATGGTTTCCTGAGCATGGTGCGTACTGATAAAAACGGGCAGGTGATAGGCTACCTTCTCGGCGACGGCAGGAAACTGGTTCATAGGGGTAAAATCCTAGCCGAGGCGGAAGAAATCTGGAGTGTGTCAGCGGATGGAAAGCGGGTGTTTGCCACTGGAAAAAGGCGTGCCAGGCAGAACATGCCCCCGCTGGCGGCGCAAGGCAGCTGTTGGCTGCCGCAGCCGGGGGCTGCGCTGTTTGCCGATGGCAAACAGCTTGCGCCGCCGCTCGTGGCCCCGGGACGAATGGCGCTGGTCGGGAAATAAAACTGAAAGAATGGGCAATCAAGAGCAAAGGAATTATTCGTCCCAATGATACAGATATAATAGTTGTAAAAAGGAGAAAAATTATGTCTCAAAACTATTACCGAAAAATATTTATAATTCTTTTTTCAGTAGTAATGGTTTCATTTCCTTTAAAATCAAACGCAGCTCCGGATAAGACTTCAACTGGAAAGATCAAGGTAATTATAGACACAGATATCGCCGAGGACATAGACGACATCCTGGTAACAGCATTTGCGCTCAACAGCCCGGAGTTCGATGTGCTTGCAATCACGACCGTGGATGGAAACGTGCAGGCAAGAAGCAGGGTTGCACGCAAAGTGGCTCTGCTCTACGGCAGGCCGGAGGTGGAGGTCGCCGAAGGCTATGTCCGTAGCATGCCGCTTGAGGATATTACTTATACTGGATTCACCGGAGGAGTGCGCTACGGCGAGGTAGCTCCGGATGAACAGGGCCTGCCACCGGTTTCTCCCCTTCGCGCGGATGCACTTATAGCGAAACTCGCTAATAAGTATCCAGGCGAGATTACTGTGGTCACTATCGGTTCGATGAGCAATATCGGCCACCTGCTCGTGCGTTACCCGGAGGCTGTGAAAAAGCTGAAACAGATTGTGACCAATGGCGGAAATTTCACCTCCGAGGAGCACCGGATCGGCTGGAATCTGCGCTACGACCCGGTAGCAGCTTTAATGGCTGCCCGCTCGAGTGTGCCCTGGGTGCTGCTCTCTGAGTCCACCTCGCGCTACTGCGGCCTCCGCGGCGAGGATGTCGAGCGCCTCAGCAAAGCCGGTCTTCCCACCACGGAACTTCTTGTGCAGGCGATCCAATGGTGGCGCAAGAACAAGACCGACGCCACGAGTCAGCCTCATGTATCTGACCTGAACGTGTTTGCCTATCTGCTCGGCGGCTGGGTTGAAACCGTGCCGGGAAAGGTGTTTATCGATATCGGTCCGCGCAGCAGTTTGCCTGGTTTCAGGGTCGAGGATGACCCCGAGGGCCGAATCCTTCTCGGCCGGGTGATCCCGCGCGAGAAAGGGACCAGGCTGCGTGAGATTTTCATGGAGCGCTTGCTCGCTCCGCCACGTTCCAGGTGATAGTGCAGTTTCTTTAAAGGATGGGCTTGGAGGCTGATGTGATTAGTATTGCTGTCCGGGGGAAGTTTAAATGACAAGTAAACAGGCCGTACTTTCAGCATTGAACCATCAGGAAGGCGGCAGGGTTCCAGTGGATTTTGGCGGTACCGCGGTCACAGGCATGCATGTCAGTTGTGTCACTGCTCTGCGCGACTACTACGCTCTGGAGAAAAAGCCGGTGAAAGTCCACGAGCCTTACCAGATGCTCGGGATGATCGAGGAGGATCTCCAGGAGGTCCTTGGGCTGGATGTGGAGGGTGTATTCCCGCTTAACACGATGTTCGGATTTCCTGCCACCGGTTGGAAAGAGTGGAGAATGTATGACGGCCTGGAGGTGCTCGTCCCGGAGAAATTTATCACCACAGTGGATGAGAATGGAGACACCCTGATCTATCCTGAGGGTGACACCAGCGTACCGCCGAGCGGCAAGATGCCCAAAGGCGGATACTTTTTCGACTCGATTATCCGCCAGCAACCGATCCAGGAGGAAAAACTCGATCCCGAGGACAATCTTGAGGAGTTCAGGCCCGTTTCCGAGAAAGAACTTGCCCATTTCCTGGCCGAAGCCAGGCGTGCAGCCTCCACAGGCAGGGCCGTGACCGCCACTTTCGGCGGAACCGCATTCGGCGATATTGCACTTGTGCCGGGACCGTTCATGAAACACCCGAAAGGAATCCGTGATGTCACCGAATGGTATATCTCGACCCTCACGCGCCAGAACTATATCCATGCTGTTTTTGAAAAGCAATGCCAACTGGCGCTTGCCAATCTGGAAAAGATCCATGCGGCTGTCGGTGATCTGGTGGATGTTGTCTTTGTCTGCGGCACTGATTTCGGTACCCAGAATTCCCTGTTCTGTTCGCCCGAAACTTTCAGGACGCTATATATGCCCTACTACAGGCAGATAAACTGCTGGATCCACGAAAATACCAACTGGAAGACTTTTAAGCATTCCTGCGGCGCGGTGGAGGAGTTGATGAATCATTTTATCCAGGCCGGGTTCGATATTATTAACCCTGTTCAATGCTCTGCCGCAGCAATGGAACCGGAAAAGTTGAATGCCAATTATGGCGAAGATTTGGTTTTCTGGGGTGGGGGAGTGGATACACAGAATGTGTTGCCGTTCGGGACGCCTGAAAAAGTTCGCGAACAGGTGCTGCGCCGCTGCAAGATTTTCAGTCGAAAGGGCGGTTTTGTTTTTAATTCGGTTCACAATATCCAGGCCAAAACACCGGTGGAAAATATAGTGAGTATGATCGAGGCGGTAAAAGAGTTTAATGGGAGCAAATAGAAGACCAGTTATTGAAAGCTCACTGATAGGCAAAATGTATGGCTTTCTGTCCCGATAAGTTTTCAAGCTTTTCGCGTTGATGACAGTAGATACTGCATAGACAGCGTAGGTGTGTTCGGCGGCATGTCGGATATCAGCGCCTGCAGGTTAAGACATCGGCTTTTTGGTGGAAGATTACTCAATGCTTGTGAATAGTATAAAAAAATTATGGGGCTTGGTTGATGGTTAATCTTAATGCCATTGACATCGGGACATTCGTTGTATTTATAGTAATCGTTATCGGCTTCAGCATGTTCAAAAGCCGGAGGGGAAAGACCAGTGAAGACTATTTCTTGGCCAGCCGTAGTCTCAAATGGTGGCTGATCGGTTTTTCCATTGTGGCTGCCAATCTTTCCACTGAGCAGTTTGTAGGGATGGCCGGGCAGGGAGCGGGAAATGTCGGCCTGGCGGTATCCAGCTGGCAGTTGACCGGCTCGATTGGCATTGTGATTGTGGCCTTTTATTTTCTCCCTCGCTTTCTTCGAAGCGGCATTTACACAATGCCGGAATATCTCGAGTACCGCTACAGTCCTCTCGCCCGGGGCATTATGGCTTTTTACACCATGGTGATTTACGTTGCGGTCACTATTACAGCCGTACTTTATTCCGGCGGCCTGACCCTGAACACGATCTTCGGTATGGAACTCGTACGGGCGATATGGCTTATCGGCGGCCTGTCTGCCCTTTACACTACCTGGGGAGGACTTAAAGCCGTAGCCTGGGCCGACCTCTTCCAGGGCTCAACACTGCTGGTTGGCGGTCTGGTGACCATGATACTCGGCTTTACAGCGGTCGGCGGCATCTCTTCCCTGTTTGAGCATAATGCGGACCGTCTCCACATGATCCTGCCGGCAAGCCATCCCGATATTCCCTGGACCGCGCTTCTGCTCGGCATGTGGGTCCCGATCTTCTATTACTGCGGTCTGAACCAGTTCATAGTTCAACGTACGCTTGCCGCAAAAAGTTTGAGGGAAGGTCAATTGGGTATTATTTTTGCCGCCGCATTGTGGCTGCTTGTACCTTTTGCCATTGTATTGCCAGGCGTTATGGCCTTGCAGCTCTATGGCGACCAGATGGTGTCGGCCGATCAGGCATATCCTCTGCTGATAAAAAACCTTATTCCAGTCGGACTTCGCGGATTCATGTTTGCGGCGATCAGCGGCGCGGTGATGAGTTCGCTGGCCTCGATGCTGAACTCCGCTTCCACCATCTTTACCCTGGATTTATACCGGCGCTGCTGGCGGGAAGATGCTTCCCAGAAGGCTCTCTTGACAATTGGAAGGGTGACCACCGTGCTTTTTGTGATTACCGGTTGCCTGATCGCTCCTCATCTCGCTGACCCTCGTTTCAAAGGGGTATTCAATTACATTCAGGAATTCCAGGGTTACATCTCGCCCGGCATTCTCGCCGCTTTTGTCTTCGGTTTCGCTGTCAAGCGCGCTCCAGCGGCTGCCGGGGTCACTGCTCTGCTGGTGAGTGCTCCGGTCTACGGTTTTTTGCAGTGGAAGTTCGGACATATCGCCTTCCTCAACCGGATGGCTTTTACATTCCTTTTCGTGATTGCCCTAATGGCTGTAATAACTGCGGTCAAACCCCTGGCCAAGGTTAAGGAGATGCCCGTAAGGGCGGATTTCGATACCAGACCAACCCCACTGGTGACCTGGCTTGGAATGGCGGTGATCTCCGCCGTGGTTTTATTTTTTATCGTTTTCCGTTAAGCTTGGCGGAGAGAGGGAAGGATTTTTCTTCCAGCCGTGATATCCTCAAAGAAGAGGCCGGATGTTCCTGCCGGTGAAATGTCGCCAGCACGGCGGGATTAATAGGAGTCGGATAGAGGTTTATAATCTGTCTGTCCAGCATTAACTATAGTTACGCCAAGGAGTTAAATGGCGGCGAAAGGACTAACTCTTTGCTGTTTAAAAAATCTCAAAAAAAAACTAAACCTTGACATAATAGCTGTATTGATTAAATTTTTAACTTTAGAGCAGGCATAAGATCCGCCTGAAACATTCTCCCTGCACGCTCAGTTTTCACTTGTAATTTTTGCCTTTCGAATTATCCTAATAATGCACCACGTAACATAGGGAGATATTTGCGAAAATAGCTTTATTGCCCCTGGAATTTGCAACTTTCACTGATTAAATCATTTAATTAAGTGAGTTCTTATTGGCCCCTGGCTAATCACGTTTCGAATACTTGATTATCAGGTCCATAGGAGATTTGCAATGAGCAAAAAGATGATAACAATTGACGGCAACACGGCGGTTGCCAATGTAGCGCATGCTATTAACGAGGTTATTGCAATCTATCCGATTACGCCGTCTTCCGGGATGGGAGAGACCGCCGATGAAAGATCCGCCAAAGGAATAGTCAATATCTGGGGTACGGTACCCGATGTGATCGAGATGCAGTCAGAGGGAGGCGCATCCGGTGCGGTTCACGGCGCCCTGACCACTGGGGCCTTGTCCACCACTTTTACCGCTTCCCAGGGCCTTTTGCTGATGATCCCTAACATGTTCAAGATCGCAGGTGAGCTCACTCCCACTGTTTTCCATGTCTCGGCCCGTGCGGTGGCCTGCCAGGCGCTCTCCATTTTCGGCGACCATTCGGACGTAATGGCTGTTCGCTCCACAGGTTTCGGCCTGTTCTGTTCCGGGAACATTCAGGAAGCACAGGATTTTGTCCTGATTTCCCAGGCGGCCTCCCTTCGTTCACACATTCCTTTCGTGCATTTCTTCGACGGCTTCCGGACCTCCCATGAGGTTCAGAAAATCGAGGAACTGACCACAGAAGAGATGACCCGGATACTCGATGAAGACCTGATCGCCGAACATCGAGCACGCGCCCTTTCTCCGGACCGCCCGACCCTGAAAGGAAGTTCCCAGAACCCGGACGTGTTTTTCACCGCCCGCGAAACAGTTAACAGATACTATCTTCCCGCACCCGGAATCATGCAGGAAGAAATGGACAAATTCTATAAAATCACTGGACGGCGCTATAACCTGGTCGACTATGTCGGAGCCCCGGATGCCGAGCGAGTTGTAATCATGATGGGCTCAGGCGCGGAGGCGATGCACGAGGTGGTCGAATACCTGAACGGCCGGGGTGAAAAGGTCGGAATGGTCAAAGTCCGTCTTTTCCGGCCGTTTTCGATGGAAGCTCTCGCCAGGGCTCTGCCGGCCACAGTGAAGAAAATCGCCGTGCTCGACAGAACCAAGGAACCAGGTGCCCAGGGCGAGCCGCTTTACCTGGATGTCAGGACAGCGGTCGGCGAGGCGATGTCCGAGGGACTGGTCGCTTTCAAGGACTACCCGGTGATTGTCGGAGGGCGCTATGGCCTGGGTTCTGCAGAGTTCAACGCAGCAATGGCCAAGGGAGTACTGGACAACCTTGCGCTGGATAAGCCCAAGAACCATTTCACTATCGGTATCAACGATGATGTGACTTTCACCAGCCTCGAATACGACAGGAATTTCACCACTGCCCAGAGAGAAGTCCACCGGGCGATGTTCTATGGACTTGGCGCGGACGGAACGGTGGGAGCAAACAAGAACTCGATCATTATTATCGGAGAGAATACTGATAACAATGCCCAGGGCTATTTTGTCTACGATTCGAAGAAAGCCGGCGCGGTGACAGTCAGCCACTTGCGTTTCGGCAAGGACCCGATCAGAAGCACTTATCTGCTCGACCGGACTAATTTCGTAGCCTGCCACAACTTTTCTTTCCTCGAAAAATACGATATGCTGGCCAATGCAGAGGAAGGTGCCACTTTCCTGTTAAACAGCCCCTACGGCGCTGACAAAGTCTGGGACATGATCCCCCGCGAGGTCCAGCAGCAGATCATTGACAAGAAACTCAAATTCTATGTGATCGACGCGATCAAGCTGGCGCATGATCTGGGCCTGGGAGCGCGGATCAACACGATCATGCAGACCGCCTTTTTCATGATCTCCAAGATATTGCCTGTGGAAGAGGCGGTTCGGCAGATCAAGGCCTCGATCCTGAAAAGTTACGGCAGGAAGGGCGAGCGCATTGTCAACATGAACTATGCTGCAGTGGACGCAGCCCTGGAAAATATCGAGGAAGTCAAGGTGACAGACAAGGCCACGAGCACTATCACCATGCCTGGGCCGGTTCCGGAAGATGCTCCCGAGTTCGTGCAGAATGTCACTGCCAAGATAATCGCCGGCAAGGGCCACGAGCTGCCGGTGAGCGCGATGCCCACTGACGGAACTTTCCCAACCGGCACGACAAAGTTCGAAAAGCGCAATATCGCGGTCGAGATCCCGGTTTGGGAGCCGGAGGTCTGCATCCAGTGTGGCACTTGCTCGTATCTCTGTCCGCATGCCACAATCCGGATCAAGGCTTACGATCCGAAGTATCTCCAGGATGCGCCGGAGACATTCAAGTCCGCCGATGCCAAGACCAAGAACTTTGCCGGGATGAAATTCACCGTTCAGGTGGCCCCGGAGGATTGCACCGGCTGCGGTGTGTGTGTGGAGGCCTGCCCGGCCAAGGAAAAGGACGAGAACAAACAGGAGACCGGCCGCAAGGCGATCAACATGGCCCTTCAGGCTCCCTTGCGCAAGCCCGAGGCTGAAAACTGGGATTACTTCCTCTCCATCCCGGATACGGACCCTGCGCTTTACAATATCGGAACAGTCAAGGGAAGCCAGTTCGTACCAGCGATGTTCGAGTTCTCCGGAGCGTGTGCCGGCTGTGGCGAGACTCCTTACGTGAAACTGCTCACCCAGCTTTTCGGCGACCGCCTGCTGATCGGAAACGCCACGGGATGTTCCTCGATCTACGGCGGCAACCTGCCTACCACTCCATACAGCACCCGGGCCGATGGCCGGGGTCCCTCCTGGTCGAACTCCCTGTTCGAGGATTGTGCTGAGTTCGCTTTCGGAATGCGGCTCACCGCTGACAAGCTCGGCACGTTCGCCAGGGAACTGATTGCAAAACTGAGGGATCAGGGCATCAACCCTGATTTGATCACACAGCTCCTTGAAGCTGACCAGTCTGAGCAGGCGGGTATCGAAGAGCAGCGTAAGCGGGTCGAACAGCTCAAAAATAAATTGGCAGGTAAAGAAGATCTTCCTGAAGTTAAAAATTTATTGCCGATAATAGGTTACCTGGTGAAAAGATCGGTCTGGGGCGTTGGCGGTGACGGCTGGGCGTATGATATCGGCTACGGCGGACTGGACCATGTTATCGCCTCCGGTAGGGATACTAACCTGCTGGTGCTGGACACCGAGGTTTACTCCAACACAGGCGGCCAGATGTCCAAGGCCACACCGCTCGGCGCCACGGCGAAATTCGCTGCCGCCGGCAAGCCGCTCGCTAAAAAAGACCTTGGCCTGATGGCCATGAGCTACGGCATGGTTTACGTGGCATGTGTGGCCATGGGCGCGAACATGGCGCAGAGCGTGCGTGCCTTCATGGAGGCTGAATCCTACAACGGGCCGTCGCTGATTATCGCTTACTCTCACTGCATCGCCCATGGGATCAACATGACCAAGGGGAATGAGGAGCAAAAAAAGGCCGTAGAATGCGGGCACTGGATCAACTACCGCTACGATCCGAGACTGGCTGCACAGGGTAAGAACCCGCTCAAGCTCGATTCCAAGGAGCCGACCATACCGGTGGCGGATTGGGCATTCGGGGAAGTCCGCTACAGGACGCTCAAGCAGAGCAATCCTGAACGGGCTGAGATGTTGATAGCCCAGGCGGATAAGCACGCAAAGGCGCGCTACAACTACTACAAGCAGCTTGCCGCTATGGACTGGTCAGGCAACGGAGGCAAGGAGGCCGCCGAATAGAACTGCTTGTGGAATAAAACTGTAAATAAAAAGCCGGGAAACGCCAGTAAGGGTGTTCCCGGCTTTTTTTGTAGTGAAAAGAAGAAATGATTTAGAGAGCGGAGTAGGCGGGAGATCTTTTCTAAACTATCCCGAAATAATACATATAAACAACACTTCCAGCAGTAAATGATGGGGGTGCAGAGAAGTGCAGGATGAGATTATACACCGCAGCACAGGGCACTGAATCGTCAGGCTCCTTGCCAATTAGTATTCTTCCAATTTGTTGAATTCAGCGTTTTCCAGCCAGGACTGCGGCCTGCAAACGAAATTGATTATGTTTTCCAGGAGAAAGAAATGCCTCTTCTCCTCTTCGGCAATCTTGAGCAGGAGTTCTTTTTGTGCAGGCAATTCAACCTCCCCGCTTTTTTCCTCATAGAATTCCTGGCTTTTCTTTTCCAGATCCTGGGCCTTTTTGTACATCTCTATCTGCGAGGCGTCCGGAGTCGGCTGCTCGTTATTTTCGCGCATCTTGACAAAGATATTTTTTACCTCTGAGAGGACCTTGGTCTCAGGTAAATCGGGCGCACAGGTTTTCATCTCCTGGAGGATTTGGTAGTGTCTTACTTCCTCGTCCGCCAGGATATTCATGATAGTGGAAACACCTTTGTCGCCGGTTTTTTCCGCTATCTCCCGATAGTAAGCCTCTCCGTCCTTTTCCATCTGCATCGCAAAGCCGAAAATATCCATTTTATCCTCCAAAATATCTGAATAGCTATCTATAAATTAATTTTCCTGTGGCGTTTTAACTTGGACAAAAAAAGATAAGTTGTCCTCAAATTTGTGTCAATAAAATAC
>JAUVUV010000119.1 GCA_030604975.1 Candidatus Glassiibacteriota bacterium
ACTGCTGTCTTTTGTAAAATTCGCTTTATCAGAAAACAGTAAAATAAAACTGATTCAATAATGAAAAGATATAACAGTTTTACCGATTAAGTCAAGGTATTTCCGTTTATGAAGGTTATACAATAAATTTGTTTTTGAAGAATAATGATTGTGCTGAATACGCTGTAGGCATATTCATTTTGAACCGGAATACGCGGTTTTACGAAATAAAAACAATCGCCCTGAAACTGGTAATTTCGGCTTGATTCGAGTTAAGTTATTAATCGTTAAACTTTTATATCCAACCTTAGTCTGGAGTTTTTTCTTTTCAAACCGCTTTGAAAGTGTTAATATAATACGAAATAAAAATTTCTTGAGTTATCAGGTAAGCTCGTTTTGGCCGAGACTGATATGCAGATTTAACAGTGTGGTAGGAGGCCTAAATCGGCGGATTATATGACCAGGATAATTGCGGTTGCCAATCAGAAAGGCGGGGTTGGTAAGACCACCACGGCGATCAATCTGGCGGCGTCAATGGCAGTGGCCGAGATCAAAACTCTACTGGTGGATATTGATCCGCAGGCTAACTGCACCAGCGGAATGGGAATAAACAAAAACGCTATCGAATACGATATTTACGATGTGCTTATTGGTAGTCTCGGCATGGACCGGGTAATCCTGTCCACAGAACTAAAGTTTTTGGATATCGTTCCCTCGAGTACGGACCTGTTCGGGGCTGAGGTGGAGTTGGTCTCAATGGTCCACCGCGAGGAACGTCTGCGGCGCGCCTTTGAAAAGGTCAACGGGAAGTACAGCCATGTGCTTATCGATTGTCCGCCGTCGCTGGGTATTTTGACACTCAACGCCTTGACTGCGGCCAATTCCGTGTTGATCCCGATCCAGTGCGAATACTACGCGCTGGAGGGCCTGAGCCAGCTTATGAACACGATCAGGCTGGTATCCAAGCGTCTGAATCCCGGGCTTGAAATTGAGGGGATTCTGATGACCATGTTCGACACCAGGCTCAACCTCTCGCACCAGGTAGTCGAGGAAGCACGGGATTTTTTCACCGATAAAGTATACGAAATAGTTATTCCGAGGAATGTCCGACTAAGTGAGGCGCCCAGTTTCGGCAAGCCCATTGTTCTTTACGATGTGCTTTCCACAGGTGCCCGGACTTATATGCAACTTGCCCAAGAGTTGATCGATAATGAGCAAAAAAAGAAGGTTGGGTAGGGGGCTCAGTGCCCTGATCAACGAGGCCGATACAGAGCATATCGCTTTCTCTATCGAGAAAACGCTTGGTTCTGCGGAAGGCGGATCAAGAAGCCTTCCGGTGGACAAGATCGTCCCCAACCGTTTCCAGCCGAGGGAGTCATTCGACCCGGAAACAATCGCTGAAATGGCCGCCTCGGTCGAAGCTCAGGGGCTTATCCAGCCAGTGGCAGTCAATGACCGGGGAGATGGCAAATATGAAATGATAAGCGGGGAAAGACGCTTGCGGGCGGTAAAGAAGCTCGGCTGGAAAGAAATACCGGCCATAGTCCACCATGTGGACGAGTCCCGCATTCTCGAGATGACCCTGGTTGAAAACCTTCAACGGGAAGACCTGAACCCGATCGAGCAGGCGCGGGGATATCAGAAACTCGCAGAGGAGTTCTCCCTGATCCAGACCCAGATCGCCGACCGGGTTGGCAAGGACAGGGCTACAGTGGCCAATACGATGCGCCTCCTTCGATTGCCCATTGTGATTCAACAGGCGGTTTCCTCCGGTGCACTCACTGCCGGACATGCCAGGCAGCTGCTTGCAGTGGATGACGAGGCGGAGCAGATTGAACTGGCGCGAAAGGTTATTGAAGGCGATATTTCTGTAAGAAAACTCGAAATCATTGTCCGGGAGAGAAACCTTCCCTCACGCAAAGGCGGCAAAGACAGGGGGCAAAAGGAAGAAAGATCCGACCGGGATGTTTATATCGCCGATCTGGAAGTTAAACTCCGCCGGGCTTTTAACACTCAGGTGCGTATCAAGCACCTTCGTAACGGCAGGGGAAAGATCGAGATAGAGTTTTATTCCTTTGAGGAATTCGAAAGACTGATGGAGCTTTTTAAAGTGCCTCTCGGCTAGAATTCCTGATCCGCTCCAGAGAGCTTATACGGGGGCACTGGACATGGTTGCATCAGGAGCAGTCCAATGAAATATTTGACTTTAATGATCGTTCCTTACCCGGGAGCCGATGTCCGGAACTACCGGATCCAGCACCGCACCCTGAAAATAATCGCAGTGATCGGGGTTGTTTTATTCATCGCTTCGATAGGTGCCCTGATCTATCTCAGGCCGGTTTTCAACAGAGCCAAGGAGTACGACGGACTTAAGGCTCAAAATCAGTTACTCTCATTGGAAAAACAGAAAATCCGCGAGTTGAGCCATAAGATCGAATTAATCGACAAGTTGGTGGAAAAGATTCAATTAGCCCAGGGTGTGAAGGATCTCAGTGAGCTGAAGAACAGCGAAGCAGGTGAGGAGCAGGAAAGTGCAATAATGTCTGAGATCCGTTTCTTGAAAGAAAACGCTTTGGCGGCTATCGGTTCTGCTCCCAGAGACGAAGAGGTGGGCTCGAAGATGCCATATGGGATTCCGATAGATGAAAAAAGTTATATCAGCCGATTCTACAATCCGGAGATATATCATTTCGGCATCGATATCACACTTAAGCAGAGAACCCCTGTCAAAGCTACCGCAGACGGTGTGGTAACGATTGCGGACAGAAACGAAGACCTGGGCTATTATGTAATGATCAAACACGCAAGCGGCTACAGCACCCTGTATGCGCATAACAGCCGGTTGACAGTAGAAAGCGGGGATCGGATTAAAAAGGGCACTTTGATTGCTTACAGCGGTAACATGGGCCAGAGCAGCGGCCCGCATTTGCATTACGCCATTTTCGACCAGAACGGTAATCCCATCGATCCGTTACCTTTTCTGGAACGTTGAACTCTGGCAAAGGATGGAGGATGTCTGACAAAATTACTAAGGAAGGCGAGAGGCTGAACACCATTATCGGACAGGGGACGGTTCTTAAAGGAGAATGCTCGGTGAAGGGAACAGTCAGGGTGGATGGGGTAATTGACGGTTCATTGAGCGCCACAGGAATAGCGATTCTGGGTAAGTCAGGCAAGGTGAGAGGTGATTTGTGCGTGGTCAATGCGATTGTAGGCGGCCAGGTGGATGGAAGTGTTATCGCCTCTGGAAAACTGGAGTTGCAGACAGGAGCCAAAGTCGAGGGTGATATCAAGGCCAGAACGCTTGTGGTCGAGGAGGGTGTGTTTTTCCAAGGCCACTGCGATATGGAAGATGCCGCCAATGAACGGGGAAGGGCGGTGAAAGATACCCTCGAAACGTCTGAGGTCGCCGGAGAAGCTGAGAAGCAGAAAAAAGTAGAAGAGGCGGATTCCGATGATCAGGAGATTACTTTCCACGGTGATCCGGTTTAGTAGCAGTGCAGCTGTTGAGCAGGCTGATTACCAGGTTTATTGTTAATTGCTCTGGTTTTCAAATAAAAAAAATCCTGACTTGCCGCGGGGCCAAAAAATCGCGTTGGAATGTCAGGTTTTCTTTTTTCTCAGTTGTAAAGCCTTTTGCACCTGTTCCGGCACAGATCATTAAATCAATCATGAGCCAGACGGGCAGCGTGGAGACGCACCTGTGCAACTTCGAGATCTTTCACAAGCTTTTTCCATTCCTCTCCCTTGGTATCCCTGGCCTGCAGTTTTGTTTTGAGAACGGCAACCTCCTCCTCCGCTTTAGCCGTATTTATATCTGCCCCAGCAGTGGCTGTATCCACGAGCATAATCAGACAGTTATCCTTGACCTGAATAAAGCCGCCGAAAACAGCGTAATAAGTTCTTTGACGTCCAGAACGGATTTTAAGCACACCGTTACCCAGAGCCGCCATTAGCGGGGCATGCTGCGGAAGGATTCCTAGCTGGCCGTTCGCAGCGTGGGCCACCACGGACTCTGCACTTCCCTCGAATAGAACTCGTTCCTGGCTTATTACTCTGGCTTTGATCGGTTCTGACATTATTATCTCTCACCACCTGGCTAATTGGCCTAAAGGTTATTCCTTCTTTTTATATTCCTCGTAGCGCTCCAGCACTTCGTCAATACTGCCTGCCATGTAAAACAACTGCTCTGGAATATGGTCGTATTCGCCGTTGACCAGACCCTTGAAACTGCGGATATTATCCGCCAGCGGCACGTAAGCTCCCGGGCGCCCGGTAAACTGTTCTGCTACATGGAACGGCTGGGAGAGGAATTTTTGTATCCTGCGTGCCCGGCCCACGATAATCTTGTCTTCCTCGCTCAGCTCGTCCATCCCAAGGATCGCGATAATATCCTGCAGGTCATTGTAGTGCTGGAGAATTTCCTGCACGTTACGGGCCACAGTGTAGTGCTCCTCGCCGATAATGTTCGCATCCATGATGCGGCTGGTCGAATCCAGCGGGTCCACTGCCGGGTAAATACCAAGCTCCACGATCTGGCGGCTGAGCACCGTGGTTGCGTCCAGGTGCGAGAATGTGGTTGCCGGCGCTGGGTCGGTCAGATCGTCGGCCGGGACATAGATCGCCTGCACCGAGGTGATCGATCCGTTACGGGTCGAGGTTATGCGCTCCTGGAGATCACCCATCTCGGTTGCCAGTGTGGGCTGGTAGCCCACAGCAGAGGGCATCCGGCCGAGAAGGGCGGACACCTCGGAGCCAGCCTGCGTGAAACGGAAAATGTTGTCGATAAAAAGTAACACATCCTGCTTTTCCTCGTCCCGGAAATACTCGGCCATGGTCAGCGCGGAAAGGCCCACCCTGAGACGGGCTCCAGGGGGCTCGTTCATCTGGCCATAAACCATGCAGGTCTTGTCGATAACACCGGATTCCTGCATCTCGAGCCAGAGATCGTTGCCCTCGCGTGTGCGTTCCCCAATTCCACCGAACACCGAATATCCACCGTGCTGCTTGGCAATGTTGTTGATCAGTTCCATGATTATCACAGTCTTACCAACACCTGCACCGCCGAAAAGGCCGATCTTGCCACCCTTCACGTATGGCTCCAGAAGGTCGATAACCTTGATCCCGGTCTCGAAGATCTGCGTGTTCGGGGTGAGATCCACGAACTCGGGCGGGTCGCGATGAATCGGGTAGCGCTTCTCGGTTTTGACTTCCGGCTTGTTGTCTATGGTTTCCCCGAGAATATTGAACAGCCGGCCGAGACACTCATTGCCCACCGGCACTGTGATCGGCTGGCCCGTGTCCTTGACTGTCATTCCGCGTACCACACCGTCGGTAGAATTCATCGAGACAGCCCGCACCATGTTCCGGCCCAGATGCTGCTGCACCTCGGCAACGAGCTTCAGAGGGGTCGATCCGCTGTCATCCTCCAGTATCAACGCAGTGTAAATGTCAGGGATTTTTTCCGGCTCGAATTCAACGTCGATTACTGGACCGATTACCTGCACCACTTTTCCCGTATTCATGGGACGCCTCACCTCAAGCTAAAGGTATGAAAACTTCCTGATTTATTTCAGCAGATAAAAATCAAACCAGCGCCTCGGAACCACCGATAATTTCTGTCAGCTCCCTGGTTATCTGCGCCTGGCGTTCACGGTTGTACTTGCGGGTGAGGAAAGTGATCATCTCATCCGCATTGTCGGTTGCCTGTTTCATGGCCCTGCGCCGGGCTGCCTGCTCGCTGACGGTATTCTCGCTGACCATCCGGTAAAAAGTGTTTTGTGCGTAAAGCGGGAGGATAGTGTTGACAATCTCTTCCGCTGAAGGTTCAAAGATGAAATCGGTTTCCCTTGCCTCCCTCTCAGGCCCGGTCGGGGCTGTCAGGGGCAGAAGCTGCTCGCTGACAAGCTCCTGCCGTCCTGACGAGATAAAACGGTAGTAGGCCACATCCACCTGATCCACTTCACCAGAAAGAAAATCTTCAGACAGCAGCTTTGTAAGTTCTGCCGTATAATTTCCTGTTTCCTCAGCACCGAAACTGTCGCTGAGAGTTATATCTTTGTAATCCAGAGGAATTCCCTGGTGGTTGAAAAAGGATATTCCCTTTTTCCCGATTCCAAGCAGCTTGACCTCGATTCCTTGAGAGCGGTACTTGTTGTAAAGGCTGCGAGCTTTTTTGCAGATATTGGTATTGAAAGAGCCGCACAAGCCACGATTCGAGCTCAGAAACAGGATGGCGGCTTTTTTGACCGGATCACGTTTTGCCATCAGCGGATGGCTTGTTGCTGCAGGGGAGGACCTGAGCTGGCGCAACACTTCCGCCAGCGCCTCCGAATACGGACGGCCGGACAAAACTACATTCTGCCACCTTTTCATTTTGGAGGTGGAAACCATCTCCATTGTGCGAGTTATTTTCCACGTTTTGGAAACCGCACCAATCCGATTTTTTATGTCTTTCAGCTTTGCCATAAGCTTTTACGTTATAAGTAGTAATGAACAAATCGCCTGATACCGGTGCAGTATCCGCTAGGAGGCCGGTAAGCTGTCTTATCCATCTTTAGATTCGGCTTTGATAGATTTTTTAAACTTTTCCGTGAACTCGCTGGCAGCCTTGGCTAAAGATTTGTCTGTTTCATGAGCCAATTCTTTTTCATCCCTGATTTTGTGTAAAACCTTAACGTACTTGGTACGCATTGCTTCGAGAAATTCAACCTCATAGCGATGGAGCTCTTCAACCGGAAGGCTGTCCAGGTAGCCTTTGGTACCGGCATAGAGCAGAACGATC
>JAUVUV010000188.1 GCA_030604975.1 Candidatus Glassiibacteriota bacterium
CCACGTTCTCGCCCAATGACGCTTTCAGGCGCTGATTGCTCAGGAAAGCCTCTTCGACCGGAACACGCACGAAATGCCAGGGAGCCGGTAATCCCTCCGGGCGCGCGGCAAGGTCTGAATCGCGATCAACTCCCTCGGCTTTGAAAGCCTCCGCCCAGACAAGAGGGTGGAAAGTTTCGCTCCAGCCGTCGAAGCGCGCGCCCCTCTCCCAGGCTGCCTGAACCACATTTGAAATGCGGCGGTCTCCCCGGGCGAGCACACCTTCAAGGGCGCTCATTTCCGGGTCATGAATCTTGAGTGTAACCGAGCGAGCACGAACCTGCCTTTGGATGCGCTCGATTTTACTTCGGATTAACTGCGGCGCCTGCTGTGTTTCCCATTGGAAGGGAGTGGCAGGTTTCGGCACGAACGGGCTGAGAGCCACGTTGATATTGTGTTTTCCCGGAATTTTGTGAGCCACTGAAGCTACCCGGCGGATCAGCCTGGCGATCTCGTCCACATCATGATCGGTTTCCGTGGGCAGGCCGAGCATGAAATAAAGCTTTACCAGGGTCCATCCGGCCCGGAACGCCTCGGTGACCAGGTTGATAAGCTCCTCCTCGTCGACTTTCTTGCCGATCACATTGCGCAGCCGCTCGCTTCCTGCTTCCACAGCGAAGGTGAGTCCGCTTTTTTTCCCGCTCTCGAGGCGTTCGAGAAGTCGCAGCGTTTTACTGCTGACCCTGAGGCTAGGGAAAGAAAGTCTCACCCCGGACCCTTTCAACTCCGGCGCCAGACGCTCGACAAGCTCCTCGATCTCGGGGTAATCCGCCGAGGAAAGAGAAAGCAGGGTAACTGTACCCCAGCCGCCTGCGCGCACACTTTTTCGAACAGTTTCGATTATCCTGCCGACCGAGCGGGTCCGCACAGGTCGATAGTACATTCCCGCCTGGCAGAAACGGCAGCCACAGGTACAGCCCCGCATGATCTCAACGGCAAAATGGTCCTGGGCCAGCTCGGTTAGCGGCACAGGGAGACCGTCCGGGGCAGGCTGACTGTCGAGGTCGGCGACGCGCGTTACAATTATTGATTCCCCGGGTGCCGGGGTTTCCGGCCCGGGGACGTATACACCCTCGATCCGGCCCAGAGCCTTAAGGCGTTCTTTGCGTGAGTCGCCTTTTGAGCCCAGCTCGAGTAGTGTCTGCGTAATCTCGCAAATGGCTGTTTCGCCGTCTCCCAGCACGAAAAAGTCGAAAAACGGGGCCATCACCTCGGGGTTCACCGCGCACGGTCCACCGGCACACACCAGGGGGTCGTTCTCACTGCGTTCTCCCGCTCTGAGCGGGATTCCCGCCAGATCGAGCACGGTGAGTACGTTGGTGTAAGTAACCTCGGTCTGTAATGTAATCCCGACCAGGTCGAATTCACGCAAAGGAGTGAAACTCTCCAGGCTGTAGAGAGGGATGCAGTTGGACCGGAGGAGTTTCTCTGCGTCCGTCCATGGCGCGAAAGCCCTTTCCACAAGGATCTGGTCAAAGCGGGAGGCAATGTTGAAGAGCACCTTGAGGCCGATATTGCTCATCCCGACCTCATAGACATCTGGATAGACCAGAGCCAGCTTCAGAGGTACGGAAGCGCGTGCTTTGCGTTTCATCCCGATTTCGGAACCGATATAGCGCGCAGGTTTTTTTACAAACGGCAGAACATGCCGCTGGAGTTCTTCGAGCAGAGCTGACATCGAAACATTTCCGGCCGCAATAAAAAAGAGCCGATTTTTTCGGCTCCGCGAATTCAGGCTGAATGTATCTGTTGTCTTAACGAATTTATCAGCCGCAACAAACGGATCATGAGGAAATATTAAGGTGGCCGGTTATGTAAGTCAAGAAATTTAATGCGATTGCCGGTTCATCCCGGTGAAAATTCACTTTTTCGGATCTGCTCTAAAAAATGAACTCCGCGCTCCATTCGCCGCTGTAGTCGGTTCCCAGCGCTGATCCGGACATTCTTTTACCGGTCAATTCTCCCTGGAAGACCGCAGTGCCTCCTCTGGGGTCCACTGCACGGAAAGAGAGGAAATCAGTCGAAATTATGCCGTCAGTGACGAGAAAAGTATCCACAGCCGCTCGGCCGAAGCCCTCGGCCAGCGGATCGATTTTGAACAGGAAACCCTCGAAACTGAAATCCCGCTGGAGTAGCTCGAGGCGCATCCCGCTGGTCTGAGCCATCTCGCCACTGGTAGAAACAAGGGAGATGGTACCTTCCCAGACTCCCTGCAACCTTCCAGGCCCGGGAAGCGAAACTATCTGCTCGTCTCCACAGCCCTGGAAAAACAGGGCCAGAAAAATGGCGGCGATTGTACAGGTTATCGCAGCTTTAGATAACCTCCGCACACTAATATCTCCAAGCTCTTAAAAGCTGAAATCCAGACCCACCGAGAGACGCAGAGCGCTGGCTGCTGACACGCTGTAATCCGGCGGTACGAGCCGGGCCACATCCTGGTAAATCTGATGCGCCAGTTCACCTCTCACCAAAAATCCGGGTACCAATGCGAGATTCACGCCTGCCCCGTAATGAAAAAAGGAGTACCTGTCCGTACCGGATGGAGGGCGGCCCTCATCCGGGAAAAGCAGCGTTCCCCCGCCGGCCAGCAGAAAGATTCCGCTGCTGTGTTTCCACGGGAAATAAAGAACCTGGGCCGCTGCCTCGGCTGCATCCATACCCCTTTCGGCAAATCCCTCATTCAGTTCAACAGGCAGGTAGCTTCCTGAAATTTCCAACGACAGGTTATCCGTCCAGTTGTATCCGAGGCGCATGCCGCTCACAGCGGTTCCATTAAGCGAAAAGCGCGGCGAGAACATCTGATAGCCGACATAGGGTGCAAGGTAGAACTTACCACCGGCCCGGGCTTCAAACGGTCGGGCGAGCATGGGCAGGTGAAATCCGCCTCCCAGGTGAACCAGGTGAAGGAGGTCATTGCCCTGGCTCATCACGGCGTGGCCGCGGTAGCCGAAATCAAGCGAAAGGTCGGAAGTAACATAGAGTCTGCACCCGGCTCCGAAAACCAGGTCCAGAGCGGTATCAGAAAAGTCTCCAGCCTGTGTGTAGGCTATACCGCTTCCCAGCTCCAAATACGGTACGGCAAGCTCTCCAGGCTTGTAACTATAGGTAAGGCCTCCGGTGATAAAGGTACGGTCAACTCCTCCCTCCACCATGCCCGGCTCGGGGGGATTCAGGCGGCTGAAAGAAACCTCCACCTTATAGGCGAACTCCCTAGTAAAATTCTTTGCTGCAGAAAAACCTG
This sequence comes from Candidatus Glassiibacteriota bacterium, assembly GCA_030604975.1. Taxonomy (GTDB): domain Bacteria; phylum Gemmatimonadota; class Glassbacteria; order GWA2-58-10; family GWA2-58-10; genus JAUVUV01. Next base: position 3,281 of record JAUVUV010000188.1, read on the forward strand.
CCGCAGCGGCAGCCTCTCCGTCAAAAATCAGCACACCCAGATAGGGGCTGAATGCACTTCGGCCGGTGAAAGACTCCACGGCGCTCAGCACGCTTTCCTGCTCCTCGTAAGGGAGTGCTGCAGCGGCCTCCTCAGGAACCTGTTCAACCGTATCGGCCTCAGCCGCTACAGAATCCAAGTCGGGTATTTCGCTCAGGCCCAGCAAAGCCATCAGGCTGTCTCTGGCCTGCTCTCTACTGCGGATCAAGTTGAACGCCGCTGTTGAACTGTCCCCCAACTCGGAGATAATCTGGATCTGGGAATCGATCAGGTTTTTCAGGCTGTCGGCTTCCTCATCTGTCAGCGGACGGTCATCCGGGTCGTAAGGGCCAATCAGATCCTCCCGGACCCAGCCGATCCGGCCTTCCGGAATAAGCACCCGCAGCCAGTTGCGGAATTTCCGTTCGGCACGCAGACGGTCGCCGCGGTAAAGAGTTGCCACCAGATTATAGCCGGTACCCGGCCCTTTGCGGATGTTGGCATACCGGTTGGTAACCACCATCTCCATGGGAAGCTGCTGGCCTTTGAGCGATTCGCCCTCAGTTGCAAGGAACAAAACAGGCAGGAAAAGAATAATTTTCAAACAATTCGCTTTTATTATCACCGGCACCCGTGGTTAAAGTTGGACTGGTTATTGAGTAAAAATCGGGCAAACAGCCGCTAAATCGTACATCGGAAAATATGACGGTGCGCTTTAGAATTAAGTTTTTCTCAACTTAAGGGGCTTGATGGAATCGAAAAGCGCGGGCAAGGTGGCGATACCTCTCTCACAAGCGCGCTCGATAAAACGAAGAAGAATTTCCGCGGTTACCAGGGCGTCTCCCAGAGCACGGTGGCGGGCGAGAAAGCTGAGATTGAAAAACAAGGCAAGCTCATCCAGGTTTCGGCGGTCGACTTCCGGCAGCAGCCGTCGGGCAAGCCTTTTGGTGCAAAGTTTCCTGTTCAAAAGCCTGCCGCGGCAGGCAAGCGCAATCTCGCTCTGGATAAAACGCCAGTCGAATGAGACATTGTGTGCCACGAAAACAGCATCGCCCAGGAACCGGACAACTTCTTCACAGACCTGAGCGAACCTGGGGCTGTCTTCCAGCATGTCGTAGGAAATCCCGGTCAGGCTGGTTATCGGCCCGGGGATCGGCCTCTGGGGATTGATCAGAGTCTCGTAGGAGTCCACGATACGGCATTCCGAAACCCTGACCATGCCGATCTCAATCACCCTGTCCGCAGGGGGCCTGAAACCGGTGGTCTCCACATCCACCACCACGTAGGTTGCCCGCTCCAATTCCAGGGGCTCGTCCTTTTCTCCGTATCCCGAAACTGTCCACCTTCCGTCCGGCAGCCTGTGGAAACGCGGGTCGGAACCGAGCATGGTGTGCGCAAGGCACTCGGCCATTTCCCGGGTGGCCTGTTTGAGCGAAAGGACTCTCCGGCAGATTTCCTGCCCGCTCAGAGGCTCGTCTTTTAGCAGGTCCAGCGCCTGTTCAACAGTCGAAAGTTTATGTACGAAAGCCATATAACGCCTAGTTTCAGTGGCTGTGAAACGCAAGAAAATCAATGTCTTATATTATCACAGAACTTGAATAAAACCTCCCAATGTTCAATTAGCACCTAGTGTCGTGTCCCGGAAATAAATCCCCCTCAGTCCCCCTTTAAGAAAGGGGGAGAAGGTGGTTATACCCCCTTTCCGCAAGGGGGAGGGTTTTGTTTACAATCCACAGCCATTTCAAATCCGCCAATGACAATACCTTAATTCCCCCCCACCCCCCCCCTTGGCAAAGGGGGGTCAGGGGGGATTTAAAAAATATTCTCTTTATTGTTTATCTATTTATAGGATAAGGTAATAGTTTATGTGCATTTTCCTGGAATATCAAGATTACTAACCGTCAAAACTGGCCGTGGAGATTTTCATTCAATTTGAG
>JAUVUV010000512.1 GCA_030604975.1 Candidatus Glassiibacteriota bacterium
CAAAGCTGTCGGCAATATAAGAATTACTTGTCGTTAAGAAATGAAGCCGAACCGTTAATGCCCTGAGACCGGCCTGTCATTTCAGGCCTGAATATCGATAACGGGTTGGCAATCCAGCCATTCCACTCGAATGCCGCAAAAAAGTTTATGATTATGAATCCCTGTTCCGTGATCTGGATAAGGTTTTTATACGAAGAACAAAATATCATCTCCCTGATGATTTTTCCAGTAATTATTCTCCGTTCTCAATCATCAAGCACGCCTCGAGCAGGCAATGGATTCCCAGCTTGGATGAGAGGCTAAGCGGGTTTAGGAAGATACTATATTGCGGTGCTTTTCCTGAGTACTGCTACCAGATTATCGCTTTCAGGCCTGTATTCAACTTCGTGGTCGAAAGCACCGTAAAAACGAATCTCTTTGAAACCGGCGCTGGAGGTAGCAGCCAGCAGCATGGGGGCGGTCACCGGGTAAAGAACTTCCCGATCGACACCCACCTGGATATCGTTTTTCCAGATCTCGATACTGAATATCAAATGATTGTTTTTATACTCGTAACTGCGTTCAAAGCGATAGGTTGTCCCAGAGGCTTCGATGGTTTTTACAGGCAGTTTGTCAGGCCGTTCGGCCAGTATTTTTTCGTAGCCCAGAACATGGATTACCGCCACCGCCTCCGGCTTAAGGGAATGATAGAGAGCCTGGCAAAATTCCGGCAGGAGCCGGTCGGGCAGGTGAGGCAGCGTATTTCCCAGACAGGTTACCAGGTCCCAGGGACCGTGAGTACGGGCAAGACTCGCCAACCGTTCCATGGTCACCGAAGAAACGATACACCCGGGAAGGTTGCCAACCGCCCGCTCGCGCAAAGCTCTCGATGGCTCCGTACCTTGTACCTCAAAGCCGGCCTGTTGCAATGCCCGCAGGTGATATCCGGTCCCGCAGCCGATATCCAGCGCGCGACGACCCTTTTCAAGCTTTCCACAGCTTTTCAGGATAAAAGGCACCTCTTTTTCCAGCCGGGTGTCCCAGTTGATAAATAAATCATAATAGGGCGCAAGCAGGCTGTAATTGCTCCGTTTTTTCATTTGTGGTGATGTTTTCTTCTCGAAAGTGATCGGTTGGAAGTATCGAAAAAGTACACAGATTTTTCCCAAGGGAAAAGCTTGCATCTTGCTTGATAGATCGATTCGATCCAAGTATATTTATTAAGGTAAACTATAAATTATCTTCAATGGTTACACCAGGATTTTAAGTTGGCTGAAAATTCAAGGAGCTTAGTAGTGAGATTAAAATTTTTTAAAAAGTTCAGTGCCGGGCTTCTGGTGTTGCTCTCGCTTGCGCAGGTCGATTGCAGCAGGCTGAGAAACATTAATTTCTACTCCACGTCCGAGGAGGTCAACTTCGGCAAATCCCTCGACAAGGAGATCCGTAAGCAGTACAAAATCCTCGAGGATGAAAGAATCACCGGGTTCCTGCAGGAAAGGGGCCGGAAACTGGCAGTGGTTTCAAAGCGCCCGGATATCGAATATCATTTCGCGGCGATTAATTCCGAAGTTATCAACGCTTTTGCCATTCCGGGTGGATACTGTTACATCAATCTGGGTCTGATCCGCGTGTCCGAAACCGAGGCGGAGCTGATGAGTGTGGTGGCCCACGAGATCAGCCACGTGGTGCGACGTCACAGCATGAAACGCTTGAGCCAGATGCAGTTGGCGGGCATGGTGACTGATATCGCTTTCGGCGGCAGTGCGGGATCTATTAAAAGAACCGTGGCAGATTTGTTTGCCACCACCGGCCTGCTGTACTACAGCCGGGAGGCCGAGCGCGAGGCCGATCACTTCGGGCTGGTCAACATGTACGAGTCGGGTTACGACCCCCAGGGCATGGTCGAGATGTTCAAGAAACTCAAGGCCCACCAGGAGGGCCCCGATCCTGAAGGCTGGCAATTGCTGTTTTCCACTCATCCGGTTACCGGCGAACGGATCGAAAATGCGAAAGCTTTGATCGCAACCTTGCCGCCCAAAAAAAACCTGGTGACCAGTACACCGGATTGGGCCGAAATCAGTCACTACGTACAGGATAAATATCCTCCCCCTGAAAAGCCCGAGAAAAAGGAAGGGGAAACTCAGGAGGAAGA